>JACDDZ010000121.1 GCA_013816695.1 Gemmatimonadaceae bacterium | reverse complement strand
CAGGTGCCAAGAGTGGCCACCTGCGCGAGTGCAAGATCTACGAAAATCACTTCACGCTTTACGACATGCAGACCCAGGTAAACCATGAGCGGCGGAAAGAGCAGGCATGCCGCAAACGGCCATTTCATTACCTCCCAGATTACCTGGAAATCCGGACTCATTTCTGCGCCCTCAGCGCATTCGCGAGGGTAGTGACCATGTAGTCCATCAGGTCAAAATAGGTACCGGTGCCGGGACGTGCGCCTGGCTGCTGCGCGATGTCGAGAATCACGCCTGTGGTTTGACGCGCAACGGTTTCTGCAGTTTTTCTGTTCTGGAAAGGCTGCACGAGGATAATATGAGCATTGCTCCGCCTCATTGTGCCGATGACGCTGGCGAGATGAGAAGGCGAGGGTGCAATTCCGGGTTTCGGCTCGAGCGTTTCGATGATCTGGAGACCAAAGCGAAGTCCCAGGTACACGAAGTCCTTGTGGTACGTCACGATCCTGGCACCCCGGAAGGGAGCAAGCTGTGCCTGCCACTGTGTGAGCTTGCTGTCGAGGCGGGCGTTGAACTTCGCAAGATTAGACTTGTAAACCGCCGCGTTTTTCGGATCGATCTGCGCGAAGTGGTCGGCGATGTGGCCCGCTATGATTTTTACATTGAGCGGGTCGATGAGAAAGTGTGGGTTGCCCATGGAATGGACATCACCCTTCGAGCGATCGAAACTCGTCGGCACTTCCAGCATCCTGATTCCCTGGGACGCGACAATCCGGCCCGGAGAGCCAGCGGCGATTTTGGGGTTACGCGCATTCTCCAGCAGTGGAGGCAGCCAACCGAGCTCGAGTTCCGCGCCTCCCTCGATCAGCGCATCAGCGCGATTCAGGGTGACAATGTGACTTGGTTTCGCATCGACGAAGTGAGGATCCTCGGTCGGCTTCGCGAGCGATGTGACGCTCACAAGATTGCCGCCGATCTCGCGCGCGACCGACGCAAGGTCCGGAGTTGTCGCAACAACACGCTTTTGGGCAGCAGCGCTGGATGCCGCGATCGTCAGCGCCGCAATCCCAGCCGCTGACAGTTTCAGGAAGTTGTATAGTCTCATTTGAGTAGTCTGCCTTTTAGAATTTGTGTGATGCATGTGCGCCGAGCAGGAATTCGAACTGGAACCAGATCGAGTGATCCGTGCCAATCGTCTTCCGGTCGTCGTAGTTGTATTGAATTCTGAACTTTGAAAACTCAGTCGGATACCATGTTACGTTCGGTGTGACCCTGAACCGGTCGCCGCGAAGAGCTGAAGTAAACGCGCCGTCGTCGCCAGTAGACCAGTCTCCGCGAATTCCCGCGACAACTCTGGGCTTGATTCCCCAAAGCAACTGCGCGTATGCGCCCCGGTCCTTGAGGGTTTCCGCCGGAAGCACGCCCATGGAGCCGTCCTCGGCGACTCTCTTAGCCGCGTCGTAAGTGCGCACCAGTGCTTCGGCTTGCATTGACAGAAACGGAAATCCTGCCTCGGCGGCAGCCGGTTTCCACTTCCAGTAGCCGTCAACTCCATACACTTTGCTACGGGCGGAGGGTCCCGAGTTGTTCGGCCCGAATGCGGCTGACGCACCGACCACGACTGTCTGTGTTTCTGAAATGTCAAAGGAGGTCGCGAAACGCGGGACGATCAGCATGTCCTGTAAATCATTGACCGGTCGCTCGTCGAGAACTCCTCCATGGATTTCCGGCGATTCAGGCGACCGAAAGCTTGATGTCGTTCCGCCATTGCTGTTGAAGACACCCAGAAGTGCTTCTGAATAAAATGACGTAGGAAGGAGCCACGACAGACGAACTCCCTGACTGCGTAATCCTTCGGGCCCGAACATTTTATTGAGAACGAGCGGCTGGTCTACAAACGCCCAGGAGTGCGGATGCTGCGGATTCTGTCGTCCGAATTCCGCAAAGAACTGCCCGAACTTGAGCTGGAGATTTGCGGGAAGGGAAGTTGTAAGCGCGTAAACTTCCTCCAGCTCGATTCCAGTCTCCCCCTCGGGATCGATTTTCAGAACGATGTTGGCTGCGCCCTTGAAGTAGGGGTCGACCGCCCCGTCAAGCGAAAGCTCGGCGTTGGGAATGGTGAATCCTTTGACATGCGGGTCGTGGTCACCAGGCTCCAGCGCCTGGACGTCCGATGCCGTCGACCACCCTGCGTCCGTAAGCGAGACGAATCCGATGTTCATGTATCCGCCGGATGCGCGCGGAGCTGCGACTCCGGCTTGTTCCGGTTGAATGACAGCGGTGCTATCAGCGGAGGCACCGCCGAGCTCCTTCTCGAGCTCCCTTACCAGCGCAATCGAATCAGCGCGCGTTGCGCTGTCGGCTTTCGCCGTCGAGTCTGCCTTCTGGCCTGCGGCTGTTCTCGCAGAGAGAATCGCTGCGAATGCAAGCATAGCCGCAATTAGAGCGCGGTTTTTCATTTGTTGTTGTGTTTGATGTTTTGCGACACATGTCGCAACGGCGCGCATGCCGGAATTTCCGGCAGGGATATCAAACGGTCGCGGGAGGGGCTCGGGAGTTTCCTGGACCGGCCGCGGAAAACGCCACAACCTGCTCATCGCGCGGCGCAACGGATGAGCCCGAGGGAGCTGGCAACCCGGGCGCGGCCACGTTGAAAGGTGCGGCATCTCCGAGATGCTGCGCGCGGCACATGAAGCAGTCTGCTTCATTGTGGGCGTAGTGTAGATCCGTACCACCCGATTCGAAATGGGCTGCAGCGTTCGCGCCATTCTGTGAATCAATAACCGAGGCGCCTGCAATCCCAAGCTGGGCGAAGAGCGCGACGAATCCAGCCATCATGCGGATGGCGGTCACAAAGCGCAGTTTCACGGCGAATCGCTGCTTCATCTATATGATGTAATACCCGGGAGAGGCGGTTTCGTGCAAGCCCCTGTGCTTATTCGATGTAACTGCGAAGGCGGTTAAGCATACGCCGGTCGGTAACTTCGGCGTTGTCGAGCTTGGGAGTCTCAATGACCTTGGCAACCGATGCAAAGCGCGGGTCGTTCATGATTTTCCGGAAGGCGCCTTCCCCGATCATTCCTTCGCCAATGAGCTCGTGCCTGTCGCGGCGGGATCCAAGGGGAGCCTTGGAGTCGTTGAGGTGCATCATGCGAAGCCTGTGCATGCCAACAATGTCCGCGAACCGGCTCCACACACCTTCATAGTCATTTGCGAGGTCGTAACCGGCAGCAAAAATATGCGCGGTGTCTACGCAGACTCCGACGCGTTCCCGCGTGCGCGCCGGGAGCCGTGCCAGCAAGTCGGCCATTTCTTCGAACTGCGAACCAAGCACCGTTCCCGATCCGGCGGTCATTTCCATCAAAAGAATTGTCTTTCCAGGAACTTGCTCCAGCGCGAATGCAATTGCGTCCGCATTGCGGGCGAGCCCGTCCTCACGGTTGTCCATGTAATTGCCTGGATGCGACACGAGGTAGTTCATGCCCAGCGCGTTGCAGCGGCGAAGCTCGTCAGTGAACGATGCAATCGATCGTTCGCGGAGGACACCATCCGGAGATGCGAGGTTGATCAGGTAGCTGTCGTGCGCGCACGTTTCACGAATTGCGGTCTCACCAAGCAGGGATATGAAAGCGGAACATTCCTCGTCCTCGCAAACTCGCTCGGCCCATCGACTGGCCATCTTGGTAAAGATTTGCATGGCAGTGGCAGAAATAGCCCTCCCCCGAGCCGGAGCTTCATGCGTACCGCCCGCGATGGACGTGTGAGCGCCTAAGGGTGCGTGCGCGGCGAGCCAACTCGCCTCACGTTCGACATGGTGGTCTGATGCGGGCCACTGATCTGGTGACGGCGACGGCTCGGGGTTCCGCTTCGTATATCGCGGAGGTACCGCACTTTTGGTGGCAACGTGCTTCGCAATGTTTTTCTTTCGTGGGGCGCGGGCCCTCATTGGCGCACTTTTGCGTTTGATTGCGCGCTTCACTTTACTCTTTCCCACTCCTTTACTCCTATCTGCCACGGAGCCACTCGAACGGATCGACTGCAGGGCCTCCGCCGCGGCGAATCTCAAAATGAAGATGCGGTGGTAGTGAAGGGTCATTGGATCCGACCGTGCCGATCGTCTGCCCCTTTGTCACTCTCGAGGCCTTGCTCAGCAACGACTGGGACAGAGAACTGTACACGGAGTAGTCACCGCCGCCATGGTCGACAATCACAGTTCGGCCGTATGTGCCCATGATGTCGTTGAGCGCGACGGTTCCGTTCGAAACAGATTTCACTGGCGTCCCAGACGAAGCCTGAATGCCCATCCCGTTCCACCTGGTCGTCGTGTTGTTCGGGTTGATCACGCGCCCAAAGCGATACAGAATCGTTCCTTCAACCGGCCAGTCGAGGCGGCCGAGATCCGAAGTTCGGATCGAGCTTGGAGCGCGCGAAGCAGCTCCGCGGCCAGAAACTCGTCTTCGTTCTGCTTCTATTGATGCGAGGACGCTGTTCAGGCGTGCCTCGCTCCTGGCAAGCTGATCGAGCCGGGCCTTTGCCTTCTTTGTGTCGGCCTGGACCTTCTTGAGGCTGAGCGCGCGGCGGCCCTCCAGCTCGCGCAGCCGGGCCTCTTCCTGCGCTTTCTCCTGGCGGTTCTGGCTGACTCCGTTCTGCAATTGCACCAGCTGCCGGCGCTGGTTCCGAATTGTATCTCGAAGGCCGCGCACGCGATCCATGAGTGCACGATCCCTGAGCGCGATGATATGCAGGTATTTGTACCTTGCGACAAGGTTCCCGAACGACTGCGCGGAGAGCAGGACCTCTGACGTGTACAGTGGCCCGCGCTTGTATATGTCAACCAGTCGCTGCTGAAGGACTGACCGTTTCTCGATCGTCTCCACTTCGGCGTTCATGAGGTTGCCTGTCGTGACATCGACCTGCTCACGAATCGAACTAAGCTGCTGGTCGAGTGAGCGCACTGCGCGTTCTGTCACTGAGTGCTGGCGGTTAATGAGGTTCACTTCTTCCGAGAGATCGTGCGCGGTTGTCTGCAGCCCTTTCATGCGGCGTTGCAGGTCCTCGCGCTCCTTTCGAATGCGCGCGAGCTCATCCTGCTGCTGCCTGAGCTTTGCTTCCGCGGTCTGGGCAAGTGCGACATGCGGGGCGAAGGAGGCGAGCGAACCCAGCAACGCGGTCGCAATGAAAAAGCTCCGCATTAACAGCTTAAATGCGACGAAGCTGGCGCCCGACAGAAACCATCGAGCCGGCAACTCCGATGAACGCGCCGGCGAGCAGTCCAACGAGCATCAAGCGATTGTCGAAGAAAACTGTCTGGAAGAAGTACTGGTTCACGGCCCTGTGGGTTGCCCATGTCATCACGAGGGCGAGGGCTCCTCCCAAAATCCCCTTGATGAGGCCGTCGATGAGGAAGGGTCTCCGCACGAATGCGTCAGTCGCACCGACAACCCGCATTACCGCAATTTCCCGGGCGCGTGCCAGCACAGTCATCCGAATCGTAGCCCCAATGATTATTACGGCTACAGCGGCAAACGCGAGCCCGAGTGCAATACCGACGAAGCTGGCGATGGTTCTCAGGCGGTAAAGCTTGCCGACCCACTCTTCGCCGTAACGCACGTCGTCAACGGCCGGAAACGCCCCGATTCGTTTCGCAACAGATGAAACGGATGCCGGGGACCGAAGTCCGGCACGCATGTGGACTTCAA
>JACDDZ010000120.1 GCA_013816695.1 Gemmatimonadaceae bacterium | reverse complement strand
GATGTCCTTCGTTTTCTTCATAAGGAAGGGCGGCTGACCCAGGTTGAGGCCGACCGGTACTATGACACAGGTGTGGTAGGGGAACTGGTAGGGCTGCTTCGGGGTCGCATGGAGGGTGGGAGGGTGTATTCGCCCGCCGAGCTCCGTGAGGTTCTCGGGTTTTCCCGGAAGTTCCTGATCCCGTTTTTGGAGTACTGTGACCGTTTGGGGGTGACAGAACGCAGGTTTGAGGGGCGAGTGTTACGTGGGAAGGGCTAGACCGTCTTCTTGACAGTGGTTTCAGAGGCCCGTAAGTTCGCCGCATATCTGGAGTTGGACACCTTCGCATAGGAGTAGTCGCTAAGAACCCTTTCATCGTCAGCCTGGAGAAGTAAATGAAATATCTGTGGGGGGCTTTGCTGTTGCTCTCCCTCAGCGCGTTCATGCCAGCGTCAGCTGCCGGACAGGGTTCCACTCCTCAAACCGGCCGAGGACGCGGCGCCGGATTGGAACTGGGACAGAACTTTCCAAACCCAGTCACTTCGGACACTAGGATTCCGTTTACAATTGGCGATGCCAGTTGCTCGGATCCGAGCCGGTTGTACCGCGTAAGCTTGCGGATTTACAATGTTGTGGCGCAGCTGGTTGCTGTGCCGGTCCTGCAAGGCGGAACGGGGAATGTCGTTGGCGGAGATCCGATCGATAACGTTTACCTGACCTGCGAGAAGTACACGGCGTACTGGGATGGCACCTATCTCAACACGCAGCAGGCTGTAGCTGGCGGAGTGTACCTTTTCCGCCTCGAGGTAGACGGAAAGGCGGTCGTGAAAAAGATGCTCGTTTCCAAGTAAACGGCAGTAAATGGCAGGGGGCGCTTCAATTAATGGAGCGCCCCCTTCTTTTTTTGTGGTCGGTTAAGCCAGATTGGCAGCTTGTGGGGGCATTGGCATTGCTTTGAATGACAGCCCGTTGGTCGTTTTCTGTCATCCGTTCTGCGTTGCCCGACGGAAAACGGATAACGGGCAGCTGATCACGACCAACGGCCCAACCTAATCTTGATGCTTATCACGTCACAGTTCTAAAAGAATGATCAACGCCGATAAACTGACAGTAAAATCTTCGGAAGCTCTCCAGACTGCCGTGGAGCGTGCCCGGAAAGCAGGCAATCCTGTTGTCTATGATCTCCACCTCCTTCTCGCTCTTCTCGAGCAGGATGAGGGAATTGTCGTTCCGGTCCTCCAGAAGATCGGGGTGAGCGTCGCCCAGCTCAGGGAGCAGAGTGAGCGCGAGGCCGCCCGCTATCCGAAGCAGAGCGATGCACAGCCAACGCTCGCCCGCGAGCTGAACCAGGTCCTTGATCGCGCCGAGAAAGAGGCAAAGGATCTGGGCGACGAATTCATTTCCACCGAGCACTTTCTGCTCGCGCTGTCGGATGTGAAGGGGACAGAGAGTCGCACACTGCTGAACGCGGCTGGCGCGACGCGAAAGGCACTGAGTGAATCGCTCGAAGCGGTGCGCGGATCACATCGCGTCACCGACCAGACTCCTGAAAACCAGTACCAGGCGCTGCAGCGCTATACCCTTGATCTCACTGAAGCCGCTCGCAAGGGAAAGCTCGATCCAGTCATCGGGCGGGACGAGGAGATCCGTCGTGTAATTCAGGTCCTCTCGCGCCGTACAAAGAACAATCCGGTATTGATCGGCGAGCCCGGTGTCGGCAAGACAGCGATCGCCGAAGGTCTCGCTCAGCGCATAGTAAATGGCGATGTACCCGAGAGTCTCAAGAACAAGCAGCTTCTCTCCCTGGACATGGGCGCACTCATCGCCGGAGCCAAGTATCGCGGCGAGTTTGAGGAGCGGCTAAAAGCGGTCCTCAAGGAAATAACCGAAGCTGAAGGCCGGTTCGTCATGTTCATCGACGAGATGCACACCATTGTCGGCGCGGGGAAAGCCGAGGGCTCGATGGACGCGGGAAACATGCTCAAGCCAATGCTCGCGCGCGGTGAGTTACGCGTCGTTGGGGCGACAACGCTTGACGAATACCGCAAGCACGTTGAGAAGGACCCGGCGCTCGAGCGTCGCTTTCAGCCTGTGTACGTGGGTGAGCCAACAGTCGACGATACAATTGCAATTCTTCGCGGCTTGAAGGAACGCTATGAGTCGCATCATGGCGTTCGCATTACGGATGGAGCCGTCGTTGCTGCGGCAACTCTCTCCAATCGCTACATCGGAGATCGCTTTCTTCCGGACAAGGCAATCGACCTGATCGATGAAGCTGCGTCCCGCATGCGAATCGAGATCGACTCGCTGCCGCAGGAAATCGACGAAGTCGAGCGCCGTGTAACCCAGCTCGAGATCGAGCGACAGGCGCTTCAAAAAGAGAAAGACAAGGCATCGATCGAGCGTCGCAACACGCTCGAGCGCGAGCTCGCGGAGCTGCGTGAAAAAGGATCGGGCATGAAGGCGCAGTGGCAGGCCGAAAAAGAAACGCTGGGGTCGGTGGGCAAGATCAAGCAGCAAATCGAGCAGGCCCGCACGGAAGCGGAGCAGGCCACCCGTACCGGAGATCTCGGGAAGGCCGCAGAAATCAGCTATGGAAAAATTCCCCAGCTCGAGCAGGAAATGCGCGAGGCCGAGTCTCAGCTCGCGAGCAAGCAGAACGGTGGGCGTCAATTCCTGAAGGAAGAAGTGACAGCGGAGGACATCGCCGAGATTGTGGCGAAGTGGACTGGAATTCCTGTCTCGCGCATGATGGAGGGTGAGCGCGAAAGGCTCACACGCCTCGAAACTCTGCTCGCGATGCGCGTGGTTGGCCAGGACGAGGCAGTGCGTGCAGTAGCCAATGCAGTACGCCGCTCACGCGCGGGGCTGCAGGATCCGAATCGGCCGATCGGCTCATTCATTTTTCTCGGACCCACCGGAGTTGGCAAGACAGAAACTGCGCGGGCGCTTGCAGAATTTCTCTTCGATGACGAGCAGGCCATGGTGCGCATCGACATGTCGGAATACATGGAGAAGCATGCTGTGGCCAGGCTTATCGGTGCTCCACCGGGATACGTGGGATTCGAGGATGGTGGCCAGCTTACCGAGGCGATTCGCCGTAGGCCGTATTCGGTTGTGCTGTTCGATGAGATCGAGAAGGGTCACCCTGACGTGTTCAACATTCTGCTGCAGATCCTGGACGACGGCAGGCTTACGGATTCGCAGGGCCGCACAGTGGATTTCAGGAACACAGTGATAATCATGACATCGAACATCGGCGGCACGTTCATTCTCGAGCATGGGAAGGAGGATTGGGCGGTGATCGAGTCGCAGGTCACATCGGCGCTGCGGCAGCATTTCAAGCCGGAGTTCCTGAACCGCGTGGATGACATAATCATCTTCCGTCCGCTGGGCATGGATCACATCGAGCACATCATCGAGCTGCAGCTGAAGCGTCTCGACAAGCTGCTCGCCGACCGGAAGATCACCATCGAGTTGACGCCCGAAGCGCGGCGTGTTCTCGCGGAAGAAGGTTATGACCCGGCGTTTGGGGCTCGGCCGCTCAAGCGCGTGATCCAGCGCATGTTGCAGAATCCGCTGGCGCTCGCGGTTCTCGAGGGAAATTTCGGTGAGGGGGACCACATTCTCGTGAAGGTTGGCGCGAACGGACAGTTCACGTTCGACAAAGCGGTGCAGGCGGCAGCGGCCCGGTAGTGACTGCGCTCACCGGGGAAGGCGCGAGCGCTCGGGACGGGGAGTTCATGAAAAACGCGCTAGGTCTCGCACGTGACGCCATGCGCCGCAACGAAGTTCCAGTTGGCGCACTGATTGTGCGGGACGGTTCTGTTCTGGCAAGTGCGACGAACCGAACTGTGCGCGACCAGGATCCGACTTCGCACGCGGAGGTGCTGGCGATCCGTGAGGCTGCGACGAAGCTGGACCGGTGGAGGCTGGACGATTGCACCCTGTACATAACGCTCGAGCCCTGTGCGATGTGTGCCGGCGCGATTATCCTTGCGCGCATAAGGCGGGTCGTGTTCGGCGCATGGGATGAAAAGGCGGGAATGGCGGGATCTGTGGGAGATTTGCTAAGACATGCGAAGCTGAATCACAGTCCGGAGGTTCGTGCGGGCGTGCTGGCGGATGAGTGCGCTGCAGTATTGACTGACTTTTTTGCGCAGCAGAGGGGACTGGGGCGTACTTTGGGATGAATTCCATCCAACACAAATCAAGGAATGAATCGTGACGTTCAAAAGATGGTATCAGGGTGCCGCATCCGGGCTTGTCCTCTTCCTAGCGATTGTTTTTCCTGCGACGTTGCCCGCTCAGCGAGTGGCAGACCTGGTGCAGGGAACGCGGGTACGCGTCGTATCACACGAGAGAATGACTCGCGAAGGGTTCTTCCGTAGCGCGACATCCGATTCGATCACGATCATCGCCAACGGCGCGCCACTAGCCCTTTCACTGGGTGAGACAGTTTCTGTTGCACGCTTCGCGGTGGTAAACCGTGGTCGTGACGCGATGCGACTTGCCTTGATTGGCGGGACCGTGGGCGCGCTCATCGGCGCGGGAATTGGGGCGAAGAGTTTCAAGCCCTGTGAGTCGAAAGGCGTCTATGATTGCAGTCGCGTTCCTGGCACAAAGCGGCAGGCGACTATTTTTGGAAGCGTGATTGTTGGTGTATCCTCGTTCATTACAGGCGGATTGGTCGGGGCAGTACGCGGGACCGAAAGCTGGGCGCCTGTGAGCCTCCACTAATTCGTCTCAGGTAGTGATCTTCAAAGTCTCCAGGACAGACGGCCGAGTGGTTGAAGGCACCAGTCTCGAAAACTGGCGGCTAGACAATGTAGCGTCTCGGAAGTTTTTGAAACATAATTATGTAGGTTACGGGCTTTTTCCCGCGTCGCTCTCTCCTCAATTCCTACCTAACAATGAAACGCCTAACATCTTTACTTTTTCTCTTTGCTGGGGTCGCATGCGGTGGAAGCGGAGACAAACCAACTGCGCCTGCCACTCCTGTTGATCCCGCTGTTGCTGCCGCGGTTGGTACATACACACTTACGCAGGTTAACGGCTCGGCCTTACCCGCACTTTATTTTCAAAATTCTCAGGAAAGATTTGATTTTGTAAGTGGCTCACTCGTTATCCGCGCGAATAAGTCGTATACGAAGACACAGAATCTTCGGATAACTTACCCAAGTGGAGCGGCACCCAAAACCAGCTCGGGTGTCGAAAACGGAACGCTTTCGATAACAGGTTCACAGGTTACCTTTTTTGCTCCGGAGGGCGGGGTCGGTGCGGCTTTTTCATACACAGGAGCGTACGCATCCGGAGTGGTTACCTCTACTCTCGAGGGGTTCTCCTTCGGCTATACGAAATGAGACTTGGCCGAATCTAGAGGTCTTGATAAACGATACGTTAGAGCCGCATCCTGACCATCGGAGGCGGCTCCGTTTTTTCAATCACCACGAGATCAAGTGTTGCGGCGGTCTTTCTCGGTGGGCTTTTGCTTTTTTCCGGGAATACCTTGGCAACACGGGTGTCGCACCATTTGGACACTGGATCGAGAGCGCCGGGCTACCCCGTGGCCAGTGCGAAAGTTATCTTGGTCATTCTCCAGCGACGCTCACTGACTTTTACGCTCGTCTGGCACCTTACGATTGACGAAATACGCCCAGCGCAGAGAAAGTTAGATCTTGTTTGAGTAACTTTAGTTAC
>JACDDZ010000119.1 GCA_013816695.1 Gemmatimonadaceae bacterium | reverse complement strand
ATCGAGCTGGCTCAGCGTAAGTCAACGCAGTAAGGCAATCGGAACTGCTTTAGATACAACTAGGAGTAAATGAGGGAGCAGGAGTCAAAAGAGAACTACAAAAATCAGGGGGAACTGCACTCGACCCAGAGAGCAGTTCCCCCAATTTTTTAGCAGTTCTCATTGATTCCTTCGCCCCTCATTTACTCCTAGTTGCCGTTACAGAACTTTCTGCAACTAGATAAGCCGTTTCGGCTCGCGAGCGGCTTCGTCTTCTGCGACCGGACGATGCTCCGCATCGAGACCAGCGGGCGGAATCGCACGATTGTCGTAACGCGCTGAATCGCTCAGGTCGCGCGTTGTATCGTTGATGTTTTTCTTGAATTCACGAATGCCCTTCCCCATCGAGCCTGCAATCTCGGGAATGCGCTTGGCACCGAAGAGCAGCAGGATGATCACCATGATGATCAGTATTTCAGGAAATCCGAGATGACCAAACATTACTGCCTCCTAGAAGAGCGAACGTGCGATCAGGTAAGCTATCAGCACGCCTACGAGACTCAACAGTGAAACATCGAGTGCAATCGGCCCGATGGCGAACTTTAGAATCACCAGGTCCACGGGAAGCGGGCCCAGTGAAGGTGTTACGCCGGTAGTGAAAAATTCCTTCGCTGCTCCTGGAGGAAGCAACTTACGCGCCACCTGGGTCATCGCGCCGCCGGCAATGAAGCCGCTCGCGAGAACCAATCCGTGAAACCGGGCAGAATGCCGCGAAGCGCCGCGTGGAGGCATCAGGAGTGTCTTTCCATGACATATGTAATAGAGTCCATCAACGAGCGTCGCGCTACGGTTTCCGGCAAAGGAATTAGCGCCTTTCGCGCCCGCTCGGCGAAATACTCACCCTTTGTACGCGCATATTCCAGTCCGCCGTTCTCCGCGACAATCGAAAGCACATCAGAAACCATGGCGTCCGTGGGCTCGGGGCTCGCGAAGAGCTCACTTACCCGCTTCCTCTGGTTCGCCGGCATCGTGCGCATTGCCGCTATAAGGGGAAGCGTGACCTTGTGCTCCCTCAAGTCCAGCCCTGTGGGCTTTCCCGTGGTTTCCTGTGCTTCCGTGTAGTCAATCAGGTCATCTGAAATCTGGAAAACCATTCCCAGCGCCTCGCCAAACTCCAGCAGGTCTGAGCGATACGCCTGCGCGCCGCAAAGCGAGCCGATTTCGGCGGCGGAGGCCATGAGCGACCCTGTCTTTGCCCTGATGAGCGCGTAATAGTCGTCTTCGGAAAAACTGAGCGAGTCGGCAACGGAAAGCTGGCGCATCTCGCCGAGGGTCATGTCTGTGGACGCGCGGGTAAGCGACCTCAGAACCTCAATGTCACCGACCCTCACCAACTCCGACAATGTTGTGGAGTACAGGAAGTCGCCCATGATCACCGAGATCTGGTGGCTGAAGAGCGCATTGAGCGTGGGCATGCCGCGGCGAAGCACACTGTGATCTATTGCGTCGTCGTGCACCAGCGTGGCGAGGTGGATGAGCTCCACCGTTGCAGCCAGCGTGGTCGCGCGCGGATCCAGAGTACCTGCGGTTTGACTCGAAAGCAGGACTATGGTCGGCCGGAAAAGCTTTCCGCGCATGGCCATGAGGTGCGCACTTATCTGGTGGAGAAATGGCAGGTCCTGCGAGATGATGCGTGACATCTCGTTGGTCACCTGGTCCAGCTGCTCCCGCACCGGTGCCTGGATTTCTCCCAGCGAGCGCGGGGCCGCGTCGATCGCTGTCACGGTCAGCGAGCCAGCTCGGTGACAGCACTCAGGCGCTCGAGTACATCGCGAAATCCAATGTCATCTGCAAGCACTTTCTGGTAATACGATGCGGCCTCTGAATACCTCTGAAGATTTTCACACGAAACGCCCAGCAGGTAGTTGATCCCGATCGTTGCCTGCTCTCCGGCCGAACTCGCGGAAGTCTCCGGATCCTTGAGCGCACGAAGCAGCACGCTGTGGGCTACAGCGTACTGCTCCTTGTCGATGAAGCTCTGCCCAATCGCCTCGTAGGCACGAACGCGCTGGTTATGTCCGCGCACCGCCTTCTGGAATTCGGCGATCGCTTCGTCGATCAGTCCCATTTCGCGGTACGCGACACCCAGATCGTAGTGACTGTCAAAGTCCTCAGCTTCGATGTTGGCGGCCACGCCCTGCTTGAACTTGGCGAGCATGTCTGAAAAGTCTGCCTGCTCGTCACCAACACGCCTGTCGTCATGGGCAACCATTCGGGAAGACTTGGTTTCGTCCTCTTCGCGCAGCCACTCACCAAGATCGACGAATTCTGGTTCTTCGGTATCGACTGTGAAGGCGCGGGGAGGTTGAGCAGGTGCGTCCGGCGTGTCTGGTCCGTCGTCGAGCAGGAACGGGAGGTCGATGGATGGCGGGTCCGCAACGAGGGGCGTCATCACCGGCTCGGACATCTCTGGCTGGGCCGCCTCTCGAACCGGCTCGAACTCGACAGTCGGTTCCGGACGACGCGCGGAAGCGAGTCCCTCAACCGCAGATTCACCGGTGCTGGGTGGCGCAACTGGTTCGTCGTCAGCTAACGACGTCGGCTCAAGTCCAAGGACGTGGGCCGGCGCCGGCGGGAGCGGAGCAGGCGGCAGGTCGTCATCGCCAAAGCTGACATCGAGAAATACAAGACCGTCGGTCTTTTTCTCGCGCGGCGTCTGCAGCGTGCGCGGTGTCACATCGGGGTCGATCGCGCGCATTCGCTCGATCGTGGCGATGGCCTCGATGCGCCTCCCCTCCGATTCGAGCGTTTCATGGAGACGCTGCAGCTGCTCCAGCGCTTCAGGCTTTCTATTGGCGCGCGAAAGCTGCTCGGCGAGCATGAGACGAATGTCGTCCTGCCCCGGGCAAAGGTCGGCAAATTCCTCGAGCGCGCGGAATGCCTCGTCCATCTTGCCGGAGCGCTGCATGCGGTCCGCGTACTCGAGGAAGTTTTTCTTCGCGTCGCTGTTGAAACCCTTGGTCGCGCTGATCCTGCCAAGCTTGTAATAGACAGCGTTACGATTGGGCGCATGCCGGATGATCTTGTTACAGAGGGCGATGGCGTTGTTCGGGAACCCGCCTTCTGCGTACATGTCCACGGCGCGCTCATACTGGTTCACCGCGTCTTCGACGTTCCCGAGGCGCAGGTGGAGGTCACCGACGCGGTTATACAGGGATGCGTCCTTCTCCTCCTCGGTTCCACGCGCGGACTCGATGAGCTGCAGATAGGTTTCGAGCGCTTTTTGGTACTGCTTTTTTTGCTCGAAATCTGTCGCCTTTTTCCGGAGTTTAAGAGTCGCGGCAGACATGATGGCTCAAGCTACCGGGCGCGCGGAGGGGTGACAAGGTTTTCCTCGGCTCCAGGAGCCGGTGCAGCGGCGGTCGCCATACCAGTAGGCGAGTTCGCGATAATCGTCGGCTTCGAAGAGAGCAATGTCCGCTGAGTACCCTGCTGCGATCTGCCCCGTTTCGGCGGCGATGCCGAGCGCTGCAGCACCGTTCACAGTTGCAGCAAGTAATGCTTCGCTCGCGCTCATTCGAAGCTGGCTGATGCCGAGCGTCAGTATAAGCGGGAAGTTGAAGGTCGGTGACGTACCGGGATTGAAATCTGTTGCAAGTGCGACGGCGACTCCTGCATCAATCAACGCGCGGGCGGGAGCCTGCTTCTGCTTTCCCAGGAATAGCATTGTGCCGGGCAGCAGAGTCGCCACCGTTCCGGCAGCGGCGAGAGCGCCAATTCCTTCCTGTGAAATAGCCGCAAGATGATCTGCCGATGTTGCCCGGAGCTCCGCCGCCAGTTCGGCGCCCCCGGAACCATCCAGCTCGTCGGCGTGGAGCTTCAATGACAATCCGGCAGTCCTGGCTGCAGACAGGATCTTTCGCGTTTCCTCAATCGTGAAAACGCCCGGCTCACAGAAAACGTCCGCAAATTTTGCGAGTCTGTCATTAGCTACGAGCGGAAGAAGATCGTTAACAAGGAGATCAAGATATTCCGCGCGCCCGTTTGGTCGTTCACGAAACTCCAGCGGGATCTCGTGCGCACCGAGCCAGGTTGGAACTATCCGCATTGGCAACTCTCCCTGCAGCCGCGCAATTATGCGAAGAACCCGGAGCTCGTCTTCCACCGAAAGGCCATAGCCAGACTTAACCTCGACGGTTGTCGTGCCATAGGACGCAAGCCGCATCAGCCTCCAGCGCGCACTCGCGTACAACTCCTCGTCGGTCGAGGCACGAAGATGACGTACAGATGAATGAATCCCTCCACCTCGTCTCGCGATTTCCTTGTAGTCCACCCCAGCGGCTCGCATCTCCTGCTCCTCGTACCGAGGGCGGGCGAAAATCGCGTGGGTGTGCGAATCGACGAGCCCGGGTGCCAGCACTCTGTGAGTGCAGTCAATCCTCGAGGCAGCCGGATTTTCCTTTTCAAGCTTCCCGCGCGGACCGATAGCGACAACCCGTTCACCCTGGACGGCAACGGCCACATCTGTGAGCACTTCGAGCTCCGACATTTCCTTTGCTGATCGCGCGCGTCCCGGACCCGCGCAGGTAACGACCTGGCTCGCGTTCACGAAGAGCATGGTGCTCTTCACCGGCTCATTCACGCCAGCACGTCCTGGATTCGCGATATTCTCATTGGCGCTTCTGACTCACCGCGGCAGGCGTAGTAGCACGCGTTGCAATTCACCGGCTTGTAGCGCTTGTAGTCCTGCCACTGAAAATCCTCCGGAAAATCCGGGCAGCGCTTCACTCCGCCCGTCGGAGTGACGTGAATGGTGCGAATGCCCGACCTGCAGGGCGTGGTCGTCTCGCCGCGAACGTACCTGGGTAGCTGGCGGAGGTAGTAGTCCGAACTGGTGATGATGCCACGCTGCCGCTTCTTGATGGCAAGAAGCTCGTCAATCACTTCCTGAAGCTGCGCGTAATCTTCGGGACCAATGACGTCAGTGTCGTTGCCATTCTTGTTGGCCGTGTACGAGCTGAAGTTCACGCCGCATCCCAGCTCGCGGGCCTTGTCTACTATCGGGACTATCTGGTCGAGGTTGGATCGCTTGATGACTGTGTTGAAGCGGATGGCGTCGATTCCCACAGCCTTCATTCCACTCACTGTCCTGAAGATCTTGCGTGAGAGCCCGGGAATTCCACGCGCGTCGTCATGTCGCTGGTCGAGATAGTCGAGCGAGAAATTGAATTGGTGTACACCGGCGGCCCATAAACTCTGGGCGCGCTCCACGGTCATCATCCCTCCATGACTGAGCAGCGTGATGTACTTCACTTTCACCGCAGCGTGCACCCCGGCAACGATCTCTTCGAGGTCGCTCCGCAAGGTCGGCTCGCCCCCAGTGAACGTGATCATCATCGGGTTGAAGTAGCGTGCGGCATCGGCGAAGCCTTTCACCTCTGTGCTCTTCGCTGACTTGTCGGTCTTCCAGTAATCACAGAAGCCGCATTTAGCGTTGCAGCGCAGCGTTACCTCGAAGTGAACCAGGATTGGCCTTCGTGAAACGGCGAGGTAGCTGTATTTCGCAAGAAAAATCGGAACATGCCAGGGTCGAAATCTGCTTGAAAGCATCTAGCGGATCATCGGAAGCTGGATTCCCTTCTCTCTGGCTGTATCGACTGCAATGTCGTAACCGGCATCTGCGTGTCGCGCCACTCCGATTCCAGG
>JACDDZ010000118.1 GCA_013816695.1 Gemmatimonadaceae bacterium | reverse complement strand
CTGATCTATGCGAAAGGCGCCGGAAGTCAGCTCGACCTCAACGTGTCGGACTTCGCCATCAGTGAAGTGATAGACCATGTACTGGCCGTGAATGAACCGCTTGCCGCGAAAAAGGGACTCGCAGTCGAGCTTGACATTCCCCCCGATCTGCGATTGAGAGCAGATCGCGACAAGATCACCCACGTTGTGACGAATCTCATCGGCAACGCAATTGACTTTACCGCAGTCGGCGGACTGGCGATTCGTGCCACCAGAATTCCCGTTGAGCAGGAGCCGCACATTCGCGTCGAGGTCCAGGACACTGGCATCGGCATCCGCCCTGAGCACCATGAGCTCATCTTCCAGGAATTCGCCCAGGTCGACTCAACCGCCTCGAGATCACACCACGGAACAGGCCTCGGCCTTGCCATCGCGCGGCGCCTTGTGGAGCTGCACGATGGCCGCATCTGGGTGGAGAGCGAACCAGGCGTGGGCAGCACTTTCGCGTTCGTCATTCCGTGCGAAGTGGCGGAATGACAAGTCCGCACGTTTTGATTGTCGAAGACAGCGCGCTCATTACCGACGCGCTGCGAATTCTCTTCGAAGGCTCCGGGTTTCGAGTGACAATAGCATCGAGCGTCGCGGATGCGCGTACGCTTGCTGCCGACGACGTGGCCGACCTGATGCTGCTGGACGTCAAGCTTGAGGACGGTGACGGCCTCGATCTGCTCATGGAAATGCGCGCCAGGAACGTTGAGCCCGAGACCACAATCGCGCTCACCGGATACGATGATCCGATGACCCGGCAGCGCGCAGTCGATGCGGGTTGTGCGGACGTTCTCGTGAAGCCTGTTCCCGTCAGGGAACTGCTTCGCATCGCAAGGAACTACACAGCGTGACTGAAAGGCGGTCGACGCCTCGCGCCGGCCCGCTCCTCCGCGCTTACTACAATCTCAAGTACAGGCCGTTCAAGCGCGAGAAGCGCAAGCACGACGGCCGCCGGGGACTAATCGCCCTCCAGATCGATGCACTCGCGTATGCCGACTTGCAGCGAGCGCTGGAACGTGGGTACTGCCCGCAGATTGCGGCGCTTCTCCAGACTGGTGAGTTCCAGCTGCGGAAATGGTTTTGCGGCCTCCCATCTGCGACACCCTACTGCCAGGCCGGAATATTTCACGGAGAGAACGGCGGAATCCCGGCGTTCCGGTTTTACGATAAACAGGCCCGTCGCGTAATCACATGCAATAGCCCCCATGGCGTTCAGTACATTCGCGACCGGATCAAGTCACCGGGCGCACTTGCCGGGGGATCCAGCTATGTGAATCTCATTGACGGCGATGCAGAGACGGTCGCGTTCACCATCGCCACCAGGCAGAAAATGTCCGTCTACCGCCGGCTCGGCGGAAACCGGATGGCACTGCTCCTCTTTCTGCACCCAATCCGGATTGTTCGCATTGCAGTTCACTCGGTGCTTGAGTTTCTGCTGGAGGAGTGGGAGCGGTTAAGGGGAGAACTCGCACGGCGCGTTACGCACTCGGAAGGAATTTTCCCATTCATCAGGATCCTCAGTAATGTGGTTGTGCGGGAGCTCCAGACGATGGCAATCCTGCTGGACATTTATCTCGGTGTGCCAATTATCTACAGCACGTTCATGCAGTATGACGAGCTTGCCCACCATTTCGGCCCATCCAGCAAGCAGGCGCTCTTCGACCTGAAACGAACCGACAGGCGAATCTCGGAGATCTACCGGATGATCCGGATGGCGGGAGGACGAGGCTACGACCTTGTTATTCTCTCGGACCATGGAATGACCGCCGCACAGAGTTATCGGGTGAACTTCGGCGAGACGCTCGGGTCCACGGTCGAGCGGCTGCTCCGCGAATCCGCCACCGGAGCACGCGCACCAGAATCACTCGCCAGCTTCTCGAGCGCAAGCGAGTATGCGGACGTGGGACCGGAAGTGATGGAGACCGTCGCCGAGCTTGCCTCGCCCCCACTGCTCAGAAAGGCAATTCTCAGGTTGAGTGACTGGCTTCGCAGCCGCTATGGGCTTAGGGAGTTGATTCTGCCCGAGAAGTTCCGCGTCGACACGAGGAACGAAGTGGTGATTACGTACAGCTCATGCCTCGCGCATGTGTACTTCGCTGCCCGCGACACCCAGCTTTCACTGGCCGAGATGCGCAGTGATGCCCGCTGGAACGGATTGTACGCGGGACTTCTGGCGCACGAGGGTGTGGGCCTCATCGCGACCCGCACTCCTGAAGGCGTACACCTGGAGACTCGTGAAGGCGCGGCCCGGGTAAGTAACGGTGCGACCACTGTTCTCGGCGGGAAGAATCCGTTCGAAACCTACGGCATGGCGGGAATGGTCGCGCGCGCGGTCGAATCGCTTGTCATGCAGCCGAATTCGGGAGACTGTGTGTTGTTCGGGGCGTATGACGGAAGCTCGATCATTTCCTTCGACGACCAGATCGGCGCCCACGGCTCCGCAGGCGGGGATCAGGTACTGCCGTTCATCATTGGTCCAACCTGGCTAGACCTTGAAAATCAAACTCTTGAGGATGCGCGAGACATTCATCGCGCGGTGATGACACGGTACCCGCGGGACGCTCGAGGCTAGACCGCGTCGGCAGTGATGACCGTTCGAACCTCGCCCGCTGTCAATCGCTCCGGCTCAAACTGTTCACCGGCCCGCTTCATCACTCCGCGCACAACGTCATCGACTGTCGCTAGCGGAGCATCTGCTTCGGCTCGAACGTCGACCTCCCACTTTCCGCGATCGGGCCCCTTGAGCGTATGACGATAGTGCGCGCTGAAGACCGTGTGCTTCTGGATTGTTTCGTCATCCGGTACGATGGCGGCAACCACGGCGACCCCGGTTTCCACCCCGCCCTGTCGCATGGGGGGGAACAGGTGCACTTCGGTCACGTTATCCAGCCCGACGCGGTCGGCAATCTCACGAATGAAACGCTGGGTTGTCTCGACCATTATCGCCTGGCCGCCCTTTCGGCTATTTCGCGCTCCACATAAAGGCGGAGGATGTGCATGAAGTCCTGTGCGTTGGTGACCACGCCGAACGCCTGGTGCGTTCCGCGGTCCTTTAGTTTGCTCACTACGAACTCCGAAGAATCTACGCATATGGTCGTAAGTTCCCGAAGGGATCCGTCGGACTCCGTAACATATGCCGGGAGCATGTTGCCTGTAGCGATTGCGTGAAGGGCTGTGGCGACGAGAATGGCCATAGTGGCCTGACGAGTGTGCGCCTTCATCGCATCCTGGGCCAGCAGTGTATCAGTGATCACTTCCGGGAGTGGTCCATCATCGCGGATCGAGCCAGTTAGCACGAACGGAATGGTGTTCCGCACACATGCGTGCATGATTCCGTTTGTCAGCATGCCGCTCTCAACCGCGCTCGCGATGGAGCCTGCGGAGCGAATCTGGTTTATGGCGCGCATGTGGAGTCCGTGACCACCCACGCTGGCTGAACCTCGCTCGGTCATTCCGAGAGTTGTTCCGAAAATTGCCGCTTCGATGTCATGCACTGCAACTGCATTACCTGCAAGCAATGCCGACACGAAACCATTTTCGATGAACCACACCATGTCTGCCCGTGCTCGGGAGTGAACAAGCGCCGGCCCGGTTACCCAGATCGGATATCCACCCCGCTCCCGCTCGTCGACAAGAATGCTCGCCATAAGCGAATAGTCGATGGGTTTCTCCCGCGATACTTCGCTCGACATGAATTGAAACTCGCCGTCGGAGTCATCCCCGAGGAAAGATTCGGAGTGAACGTAGATTCCTTCACTTCCGTCCTCGGCCCGGCCGACCGCGACCATGTCACCTGCTTTCAGCTTTCTGGCTTCACGCATCCAGAGAATCCCGTCCAGCAGGACAAGCGCCGCATCCATTCGTGGCTCGCGTCCCATGCGCCACTCGCCCCCAACCTTTACGTAGGTCGGGAGGTTAGTTGTCGAAAAAAAGTTCTCGGGACACACGCCGTCCTTGGGCGCGGCGGAAAACTTCGCGTCAGGACACTGCTTGAACTCGTCCCTGGAAAAATCGGGCTGGCGGATGATGCTCACGTCTTAAAGATGCAATGGGAAGAAAAAAGCGGTAATGAGCAAATGAAATCGGCCTGGATACGCTACAGAAGCGTAACGGGATCTCGATCGAGCGTGATTCGAAGCTGTCCGGCATTGGGAATCTCGAAGCGTTCCATGAAATAGCGCCCAATCCTGGTCAGCGCAGAAGAATTTTCTGACTTGAGCAACACGTGCCACCGCCAGCGGGTCTTGATTCGCTCAATGGGTGATGGCGCCGGCCCCACTATCTCGACGGGCCCTTTCGCATGTGCGATAAGTTCGCGGAGCCATTCGGACCCTGACATTGCAAGCTTTGCCACTTCCTCTTCGTTGATTCCACTGAAAACAATATTTGCAAGTCGCGTATTTGGTGGATACTGCGGACTGACTCGACCATCCAGTTCCTCACGCACGAAGGCCTCGTAGTCGTGGTTCAGCGCGTATCGAACTGCGTGATGGTCTGGTACACGAGTCTGGATGAGCACACGCCCGCCCTTTGCGCCCCGCCCGGCCCTTCCCGCAACCTGAGCCAGAAGCTGGTAGCACCGCTCGGACGCGCGAAAATCAGGAAGATTGATTCCGACGTCCGCATCGATGACACCCACTAGCGTGACATTCGGGAAATCCAGTCCCTTTGCGATCATCTGCGTGCCCAGGAGAATGTCTACTTCGCCTCGCCCGACGCGATCGAGAATTTCGGTGTGGGCCCACTTCCCTGAAGTTGTGTCAACATCCATGCGCGCCAGGCGCGCAGCTGGAAACCGTTCCGACAAAAGACGTTCAACCTGCTGCGTGCCGAGGCCGCGTTGCTGGAGGGTGAGGCCAGCGCAGCGGCCGCACTTCTCCGGGACATCCTCCTGGTGCATACAGTAGTGGCATATCAGCCTTTCCGGCGCACGATGATGCGTAAGCGTAATGCTGCAATTGGGGCACGTAATCACATGTCCGCAGTCGACACACTGAACAAACGACGAGTATCCCCGCCTGTTGAGCAGGAGGATGCTCTGCTCTCCGCGGTCGAGTGTGTGCTTGAGCGCCGCGTCCAGCTCTGACCGTATGACCCAGTCGTAGGTCGGACCGGCGACGTGCGTGCCTCGCTGCTTCTTCTCTCTCAGGTCAACCACGTCAATCCGCGGAAGTGTCGCCCCTCCCACCCGGTCCGGCAGGGTCAGCAGCTCAAATTTTCCGTCCGCGGCATTGACCCAGGTCTCAAGTGACGGTGTCGCGCTTCCGAGTACCACCACTGCGCCCTCGATCCTTGCTCGCACGATCGCGACTTCCCGTGCGTGATAGCGGGGATTCTCTCCCTGTTTGTAGCTGGACTCATGCTCTTCGTCGAGGATAATCGCGCCAAGATTTTTTACCGGGGCAAAGATCGCCGAGCGCGCGCCCACGGCTATTCGCTTGTCGCCGCGCTTGAGCGCGAGCCAGGCGTCATACCGCTCGCCATCGCTGAGTGCCGAATGGAGCACAGCGATGCTGTTCCCAAAAACGGCGCGAAACCTGTCGACTGTCTGCGGCGTGAGTGCTATCTCAGGTACAAGAACGATTGCGCCCTGGTTTCGCTCCAGCACAATTTTTTTCAGGAGCTCGATGTACACGAGCGTCTTTCCGCTCCCCGTAACGCCGTGTAGAAGAAACACTTGCCCGGCATCGCCCGCGCCAAT
>JACDDZ010000117.1 GCA_013816695.1 Gemmatimonadaceae bacterium | reverse complement strand
CATGCCAGGGTCGAAATCTGCTTGAAAGCATCTAGCGGATCATCGGAAGCTGGATTCCCTTCTCTCTGGCTGTATCGACTGCAATGTCGTAACCGGCATCTGCGTGTCGCGCCACTCCGATTCCAGGGTCATTGGTCAGGACACGCTCGAGCCGCAGCCGCATTTCAGGAGTGCCATCGGCGACGATGACCTGGCCCGCGTGCAACGAGTTGCCAATGCCGACGCCGCCGCCATGATGGAACGACACCCACGATGCACCGCTCGCAACATTGAGCATTGCATTCAGGATGGCCCAGTCGGCGATCGCGTCACTGCCATCCTTCATCCCTTCGGTCTCGCGAAACGGCGAGGCTACGCTGCCAGTGTCGAGATGATCGCGTCCAATGACTATGGGCGCCGAGATTTCCCCGCTCGCCACAAGATCATTGAGTGCAACACCGAACTTCGCGCGCGCTCCCTGGCCCAGCCAGCAAATGCGCGCTGGCAATCCCTGGAAGTGAATCTTTTCGCGGGCAAGGGATATCCAGCGCCGGAGGTGTTCGTCCTCGGGAAAAAGCTCGAGCACAAGATCGTCGGTGCGCGCTATGTCCTTCGGGTCTCCGGACAGCGCTACCCAGCGGAATGGACCTTTTCCTTCGCAGAATAGCGGGCGCACATACTCCGGCACGAAGCCAGGAATGTCGAACGCGTTTGTCACCCCGGCATCCAGCGCAACGGTGCGCACATTATTTCCATAGTCAAACGAAACTGCGCCCATCCGCTGCAGGTCGAGCATCGCCTTCACGTGCTTCACAACCGACGCCGTCGCGAGCGCTGTGTACCTGGCGGGGTCGGATTTTCTGAGAGCCAGCGCTTCCGAAAGCGGCATGCCAGACGGGATGTAGCCGTTGAGCATGTCGTGCGCACTGGTCTGGTCAGTGAGCACATCCGGCACAACGTTCCGTGCGACGAACGTGGGAATCAGGTCGGCCGCGTTTCCGATGAGTGCGATCGAAAGTGCGATGCCCCGGGCCTGCGCATCCCTTGCCCACTGCACTGCCTCGTCGAAGCTGTGCGTTTTCCTGTCGCAGTAGCCAGTCTCGATTCGCTTGTCGGCGCGGGTTTCATCAACTTCGACAGCGATCATGACTGCTTCATTCATCGTTGCCGCGAGTGGCTGTGCTCCACCCATTCCGCCGAGCCCTGCGGTTATCACCAGTTTCCCACGCAGTGAGCCCCCAAAGTGCTTTCGCGCCACAGCCCCGAATGTCTCATAGGTCCCCTGCACGATTCCCTGCGAACCGATGTAAATCCATGATCCAGCAGTCATCTGGCCGTACATGATGAGACCCATCTTCTCCAGCTCGCGGAATTTTTCCCACGTCGCCCACCTTCCGACCAAATTGCTGTTCGCGATCAGGACGCGCGGTGCACCTGGATGGGTGCGAAACACAGCGACAGGCTTGCCGCTCTGCACCAGAAGCGTCTCGTCACCCTCGAGCTTGCGAAGCGCAGCGACAATGGCGTCAAACGATTCCCAGTTCCGCGCCGCCTTTCCCGTTCCGCCGTATACAACGAGTTCGCGAGGACACTCGGCGACTTCCGGATCCAGGTTGTTCATTATCATCCGGAGCGCCGCTTCCTGCTGCCATCCCTTGCATGAGAGTACGGAGCCGCGTGGTGCGCGGATCTCGCGCGCTGATGCGCTTGTCACGCGAAGTCGCCCCTGGCAAGTGCATCCGCAATCGCGCCAATGTCACCGCTCAGCACACGGTCGCGATCCAGATGCTTCACGAGCTCGCGAACCCGCGCATGCGCAGGCACCAGCCTGCCACCCGGCTTGAGGGGTGCGCGGAAATCCAATCCCTGCGCTGCGCACATTAGCTCGATGGCAAGAATGTTCTGCACGTTGCGAATTATCCGGCGCAGCTTCCAGGCCGCACCCATTGCCATGGGAACGACGTCTTCCTTGTTTCCATCGGTGGGAATGGTGTCGACGCTAGCCGGATGAGAAAGGACCTTGCACTCACTCGCAAGTGACGCTGCAGTCACCTGCGCCATCATGAATCCGGAATTCACGCCAGCATCGGACGAAAGGAAGGCCGGTAGTCCCTGGTTGAGGTCCGGGTGTACCAGCCTGTCGATTCTTCGTTCTGCCATCGTTGCGAGGTTGGTCATCGCGATTGCAAGAAAATCCAGTGCCATTGCCACGGCCTGGCCATGAAAATTCCCGCCGCTCAGGGTTTCTCCATTCTCGAAGACGAGCGGGTTGTCAGTGGCGGCGTTGATCTCCCGCCCTACAATCGTTTCGACCCACTCGAGCGCATCGAGCACGGGACCGTGCACCTGTGGCATGCACCGTAGCGCATATGGATCCTGTACGCGTGGATCCCCGTCACGGTGGGATTCCCTGATTTCGCTGCCCTGGAGCAGCTCGCGCAGCAGCGCCGCTGACTTGGACTGGCCACTCTGTCCACGCGCGTCCTGAATTCGCTGGTCGAACGCTACAGGTGTGCCCATGAGAGCATCCAGCGACATCGCGCCGGCAACGTGGGCCGTATACCATAGAATGCGCGCGTCACGGGCCGCCAGTGCTGCGACCGCCGTGTGCGCCTGCGTTCCATTTATAAGCGTGATGCCTTCCTTCGGCTCGAGCGTTGCCGGCGTGATCCCGGCCGCCTTCATCAGGTCGGCCGCGGGGCCCGAGCTACTGCCCTGAAACAGCAGACCCTCGCCGATTATGGAAAGGCCAAGATGGGCGAGCGGGGCAAGGTCACCGCTCGCCCCGACGCTGCCCTGTTCCGGAACCGGTGGGTACAGTCCCGCGTTGAGCATGGCGAGCAACACGTCAACAAGCTGGGCACGGGCCCCGGAGAATCCTTTCGCAAGTACGTTGGCGCGCAGCAGCATCATCGCGCGTACTTCGCCCTCGGGCATCAGATCACCCACGCCGGACGCGTGGCTTCGGATAAGGTTTACCTGGAGATCAGCGAGCTTGTCCCTCGGTATCGCGATCTCTGAAAGCTTTCCAAATCCCGTCGTGACGCCGTAAACGGTTTCACCGCGTTCCACTATGCCCTTGACGACTTCGTTTGTGCGAGCCATTCGCTCCCGCGCCGGCGCGGCGAGCTCTACGTGTACGCGGTCACGCGCGACACGGTTTACATCCGCAATGGTGAGACTGATGCCATCGATCACGACGGCAGCTCTTTTCTTCGGCGTCATGTTGCGTTCATCAGGGTTCTTTGCGCAGGGTCCCAGCGCCACAGTGCAGGCGGCCCTTCATGCGGCTACTGCGACGGAGCCCTGTAGGACCTGCGATCGTAGTCGAACTTGAGGTCCGGCTGCGCGTTCAGCGATATGAAGAAATTGAATGCAAAATTTCCGTTTGGTGCCTTCGTGAAGGCGAAGATGGCGCGCCAGTCATGCAGCCTCCTTTGCAATGTAACCGAGTGGCTGGCGAACTGATGCGCCTGGAAATCGTAGATAGTATTCCACGAACCCGACCAGAGTGGAGTCAGGCTGAAGTTCATTTGCGACCCCACAGTTTCACGCGCCGGAATCCGAATGAAGGGCCCGCCCTGCGTAAGCCGCGTTATCTGCTGCGTGCCCTGCGGGTTTGTCTGCTGAACCAGTAGGCACTGCGAATACTCCGCCGGGTTCACCTGGTATGGGGCACAAAAAACCGAGGGGTCCTCGGACAGCACTATTCCATTTCCTGTAGGAGCGCGCTGCCGCGTCGAGCTGAAGATGAAGGAGGCCTGCCAACCCTTGGTATCGGGCACCGCGAACTGGCGGTTGCGGGCGGCCGAGCCTGCGACCGGCGTCGATGCTATGCTCTGTGCGAGCGCATCATCATCCGAGGCATCGAGCTTCTCGATCTGCGGATTGGACGACGGTATCGCTCGCCCGAAAATGCGGTTGATGGCCCCAAAGATTCCCGACTGACCGTTGATCGAGAACGATGCATCGATGGATGTGCGGTAGGGCTTGAAGCGGGCAGTATCGCTCAGCGGGCTTCCCTCGAAGAGCGAGTACTGCACGCCGACCCGCATTCCCGGAAAAAGATCGGATGCGAGATCGTAGCCGAAGTTATCCGACGTGAATCCCGACTTGCCCGTGCGCTGCGCGCGAACGAAGTCGTAGGTAACAGGACTGAAGTTCATCGAGAGAAGCTTCACTTTGCCCGCAGTCGTCCCTTCACTGGATGCGGTATCGGGTCGCTTGAGGCTTCCTTCGAGGTTTTGTGACAGACTAAGCGTTATCGCGCCCTGAGGTAGTGTTCCGAGATAGCCCAGGGACGAGCGGTTCAGCGCGCGAAGAAATTCTTCACTTATGTGTGCTTCAGGCGAATACGAGAAGCTCAGTCCCGGGCTCACCGAGTGCCGGAAACGTGACACACTCCCAAATCCGGGAAACAGTCCGTAAAGGGTTGGCGCAACACTGAGTGCGTAGTTCAAGCGCTTCGACTGGTGGATGAAAGCACCGCCCGTCTGTTCGGTGCGCACCCAGAAGCCTGACGGATCTACGTTCTGGATTCCAACGCTCGGCGTAACATTCCATGTACCGCTGAAGAAGCCTGGCAGCGACAGGCTGGGTTGCCAGTCGATCTCAGTGCTGAAAGTCTTTCCAAAAACGCGATTGACCTTTTTCGTCGGATCATTCGGGTCGATGACAGCTATCGTTACCGGCGAAGTGTTCTCGCGATCATTCGCCCTGAATGAATTCTGGAAGGTGAAATCCCCGATCTTGAAAGGCGTTTCAAACCCAACCACGGTAGCGCGCGCATTTGCCTGCACCTTGGTGCTGTCGCG
This sequence comes from Gemmatimonadaceae bacterium, assembly GCA_013816695.1. Next base: position 999 of record JACDDZ010000117.1, on the reverse strand, counting down.
TACTCCGTTGCGGCTGAAGTAGCGATATGCGAACTCCCCTACCTGGTCCACCTTGAACTGCTGGTTGTTCGACACGTTCAGTGAGGGCGTCCATGCAAGCCATGGAAGGAGCGCCACAGTCGGCACGGACACGCTGAAGTTAGGGAAATCCTGGCTGACCTCTTCTCTTCCCGGATACTGACGGCGCGATCCACCAAAGCTCACCGACGCGTTCCCGATCTTTTTCTGGAGCGCAGCCTGGGATGCGATTGTCGCGAGCACCGTGCGCGGATCGAATGTCGTGCGCCGCTGGATCAGCGTGCTCGTTACGTAGTTGATGTTCGTGGTCAGGTGCGTTGACTGCGAGAAATCCTGCTGGTGACCCCAGGAATAGGAGGTATTCGATGTCCCGTCGCGCTGAGCCAGGCGGGAAATCGCCAGCCTGCCCGTTAGAAACCGGTCGAGCCAGCGATACCTCCACTCTCCATTGATTTTCACCCAGCCCGGGTCGCCCGACGCTGGACGGGCTCCGCTTCGCCAATCCAGTGACAACTGCGCGTCCATGTAGTCGTTGAGCGCGAAGTAGTACCCGATATTGTCTACGTGGCGGCGATATGTAGGGCTGTTTCTGAAGAGCTCGCTCACCCCAAATCGCGGGGTCAGCATTCCGCTTCTCCGTCCGCTCCGCATGTCCTGGAAGATGAACGGCAGCCACATGACAGGGACTTCACCTATGTAGAGAACAGCCGGCCGTGCAACCATGATGTTCCTGGAGACCATCTTGATCTCCTTGGCTGCAAAGTGATAATCGGGAATTGAATCGTCGCAGCTCGTGATGATTCCGTTCTGCGCGTAAAACGCAGTCTGCTTGCTGGCACTGGTGTCGCGCACGAATGCGGCAGTGCGCCCTTTGACGTACCAGGTCTCTCCGCTCTCGATAGCCGTTGTGATGTTGGTCACCACGCCGCGCTGCTCGGCAACATTGTACGTCATCACTCCGCGCGCGACTACGTCAGCGGA
>JACDDZ010000003.1 GCA_013816695.1 Gemmatimonadaceae bacterium | reverse complement strand
GCGCTCACGTTCTCACCTGCGACAATCGACATTTTCCCAACGGGAATTTCGTCAGATGCGCTGACTGTGACTGTCACTTCCGGAGATTATTCGCGCCAGGTTACTGCATCGCGCGCAGGTCTTGTGAGACGGACGCCATGAAAAAGCGCCGACTTCAGCAGGACGGATTTGCTCTGATCGAGGCGATCGTCGCGATCGTCATTCTTGGGGTAGCAATCACGACGCTCGCCGCGCTGATGACCCAGGTGTCCCGCGGTGCTTTGCGCGTGTCTGGTGATTCATACAAGCACAGCGTAATGACACAGGAAGTGAATCGAATCGAAGCAATGCCCTTTGATTCAGTCGCGGTGGGCACGCAGACAGTTTCGGTTGCCGCACTGCCGTATCCGCATACGCGGACAATCACGGTTACCGCGCCTGATACACGCGTGAGGAAGGTGCAGATCGTCATTGTGCCCAGCGGCTACTACTTCAAGCGCGACACTGCGATTGTCTATCGTCGTAACTCCGCTCCGACAAACTCTTTTAACACCGGAACATGACACAGAAGCTGCTGAAGTCCCGTCGCGGTGTGTCGCTCCCGGAGATGCTGGTTGGCCTTGTAGTTGTCGCAATTGTCGGACTTGGTATCACCAAGATGATTACTTCGCAGGCGCGATTTTTTTCGACGCAGTCAGCTTCTCGCGATGCGCGCAACGTTTCGCGAAGCACGATGAACCGAATCATCTCCGACCTCCGGATGGTAGAGGCAAGCGGAGGCGTCGTATCTGCCTCCGCGACCGCTGTAGTCGTCAGGGTCCCGTACGCGCTCGGCGTTTCATGCGATCAGTCGGTCTTGAGCCTTTTGCCTGCTGACTCTGCTCAGTACGCGTCGGGGGTGTCGGGTTATGCCTGGCGCAATGTTCTTACCGGTGTGATGTCGTATGTGGAAGCGAGCGTGACAGTCTCGACCTCCGCATCGATCGCGTGCACCACTGCTGGAATAGGAGTGCTCACGTCCGATGGCGGAAAGCTTGTTGCTGTCTCTCCAGCCCTGCCGGTTGCGGCCATACGTGGCACCCCAGTGCTTCTCTATAGAAGGGTACGATACGAGTTCAAAACGTCCAGCGCGATTCCAACAGGTATTGGATTGTTTCGTCAGGCGCTCTCCCCTGATTCGGCAGAACAGGAAGTCGCAACTCCTTTCGAATCCGGTGCAAAGTTCCGTTTCTTCATTGGGAACAGTGCGACCGCGCAGGATAATGCGCCGAGCGACCTTTCGACCATTCGGGGATTTGAGCTGAACCTCACGGGAGTTAGCGAACGCGCAGTAGCTGGAGACGTTGCCTCCAAGAAAGAGGCCGTCGTTACCGCAATCTTCTTCAAGAACAGGACTACATAATGGGGTCCAACAAAAGACGTGATGGCTTCGCCATTCCCGCGGCCATTCTTGTGATAGCCCTGCTGACGGCCTCGATTGCAGCGGGGTTCGCAATGGTCAGTGTGGAGCGTCGCGCAGTGGAAGATCAGTCCTCCCAGCTTTCTGCATTCGCACTCGCACAGCAGGGTCTCGAAACATTTCTGATTAAGCGCGACTCGCTGGGCGTCACTGCGACACCGCCGGGCGCGCGCGACAGCGTGCGAATCACGTATTCGAACGGCTACGCTGAAGTGATCGCCATTCGTATGGCATCGACCACAAATAACATTGGCGGACTGTACGCCGTGCGGTCAAAGGGAGTTGTGACCAAGGGGAGTATCGCCGGCACCCCGCAGGCTGTTCGGACTGTTGCGCAGCTGGCAAAGTGGCGTCCGGCCGCGCTGCAGGTCACTGCTGGATGGGCATCACTCTCTGGATTGAACAAGGCGGGTAATTCCGGAAACATGACTGGCGTCGATGCGTGCGGCGACTCGGCAACAGTCGCCGGGGTAGCAGTCAATGCGGCCGATGGATTCAGCGGACACTCCGGCCCGATTTCAGGCAACCCGCCGATTGATTCGATTCAGCCCTCCGACATCCTCCTCGATTGGAATAACATTTCATCCGGGGCAGCGTTCACGCCAACGGTTACGATCCCGCCTGGTTCGTGGCCGAGTTTTTCGGACCCGAATTTCTATCCCGTCATCTATGTCAAGAACGGGACGGCCGGAAACTTCTCACTCCCTACGGGTGGCCGAGGGACCTTAATCATCCAGGGCGGCTTCACGATCAACGGAAATATTGGGTGGGATGGGGTGATGCTCATCGGCGGCAAAATGACCTCGAACGGTGGAAGCACAATCAATGGTGCAGTGTTGAGTGGCTTAAACATGCTTCTCAGTATTCCAGTAGATCCCGCAGAGGCCGACGCGAACGGAACCAAGGATTACTTCTACAACTCATGTTCAGTTGCGAAAGCGATGGCAGCCCTGGGTAGCTTCGCCCCCGTATCGAACACATGGGTCGATAGCTGGGTCAAATACTGATCCAGGAGTCAATGAGGGGAAAGAGTAAATGAGCAGGCCCGAAGGGCTTTACTCTTTGACTCGTTTCCACTCTTTTACTCCTACATGCGAATTCTGGTAATCGAAGATGATCCAACAGTCGGGACGTTCGTAAAACGCGGCCTTGAGGAGCAGCGCTACCGCGTTGATCTGGTAGACACGGGTGACCGTGGTGAAGAACTGGCGCGGTCGGAGAGTTACGATCTCATAGTTCTCGACATGCGCCTACCCGGCCGCTCTGGAATGGAAGTGATCCGGTCGCTCCGGTCGTCCGGGATCGAGCGGCCGATACTTGTGCTTACAGCACAGGACGCAATCGACGCGAAAGTCGAAACGCTGCGGGCCGGTGCTGACGACTATGTCACCAAGCCGTTCGCGCTCGAAGAGTTGCTGGCGCGCGTAGAGGCTCTTTCCCGCCGTCCCCGCAAGCTTACCTCTCCGCAACTCAAGGTGGCCGATCTCGAGCTCTCGCAGGATACGCGCGAAGTAACGCGTGCCGGAGCTTCCATCGAGCTTACGCCAAAAGAGTACACGGTCCTCGAGTATCTGATGCGCCATGCCGGACGAGTGATGAGCCGCACACTCATCACTGAGTACGCCTGGGGATACCACTTCGACCCGGGGACGAATATTGTCGACGTCGTCATCAACCATCTTCGCAAGAAGATCGACGCTGCACACAAGCGGAAACTCATACACACAATCCGCGGAGTCGGCTACGTCATTCGCGAAGAGTCGTCGCAGCTGAAAGGATAGATGTTCTCGACCCGAGTGCGCCTGACCGCAGCATTTGCAGGCGGGCTTCTCCTCATCACCGTGCCAATTGTCGTCGCGCTCTGGGCGGCAAGAAACACGAACGTGTATCGCGACATTGGCCAGTACACGACGGCACAGGCCGACCTGGCTTCCCGGATTGTGTCGCAGCTGCACGAAGGAGCGCAGGTAATCGTGGGGCCGACAACAGCGACCGTTGTGAGTCCGACGAGAATTCGCGACCTGCTCGCCGGGTTTCCGGACTACCTGATAGTCCTCGACCGTTTCAGGCAGCCGATCTATCAGTCGCCGGCAGTTTCTCAGTTATCGCCGCAGGACTCCATTCGTTTCCGCGATCAGGTGCTCAATCTTCCCGGGGATGCAGACAATTCCCGCGCAGCGCTGATCGATCTTTTCGGCGCCGACACGACAAATCGTGTGCGCGGCACACCCGTCGACCGGCTATTGCTTGTTGCCCGGGACGTGAAGGCCACCGACAATGGAAGGATTCGAGTGGTTGCAGGCACGCCGACTCTTGCCGCGACAGCACTCCCATCGGAATACCTGTTCGTGATATCCGTGATTCTCCCGATTATCATAGGTGTGGCTACCTGGGGAGCATACGCAATACTGGGCAGGGAAGCGAGACAGGTTGCGCGCGTAACCGACGAAGTCTCGGCCATCACTGACGGACGCAGCCTGCACACGCGGCTGCACTGGGAAGACACAAGTCCGGAGTTCACGAAGCTGGTGTCGACGATGAACGCGATGATCGCTCGACTGGAGAGCTCATTCCTGGGATTGCGCAGGTTCACCGCAGACGCGAGCCACGAGCTGAAAACGCCCCTCATGGTTCTCCGCGCCGATGTGGAGCGGGCAATGAACGAGCGGACATCTCCAACCGAGAAGCTTGTCGCACTCGAGGAAGCTCTACAGGAAATCACAAGGATGTCGGATCTGGTTGAGAGTCTGCTCACGCTCGCCAGGGCCGACGAAGGCCGCTTCGATATTTACCGCGAGCCTGTGGAACTCAAGCCGCTCGTCCAGGAAGTTTTCGAGACGGCGCTCATTCTGGGCGAAGCCGCGCAGGTGAGCGTCACGCTTCCATTTACAGATGAGATAACCGTGCTCGGCGATCGTCCGCGCTTGCGCCAGCTATTTCTCAATCTCGTTACAAACGCCATCAAGTACACGCCGGCCGGCGGGCGCGTTGACATCGGGCTCGGAAAGCACCCGGACAACGTGACATTTGCCGTGCGCGACACGGGAATCGGAATCGCGGCAGCGGATTTTCCGCACATTTTCGACAGATTCTGGCGCGCTGACCGGGTGAGATCCCGGACTTCGGAGCGCGGAGGATTCGGACTGGGACTCGCAATCAGTCAGTGGATTGCCCAGGCCCACGGAGGGACGCTTACGGCTTCATCGCGGCTTGGCCGCGGGAGTCTTTTTACCGTTACGCTCCCGCTTGCTGCAGAGGAATTGCCTCCGGGGCAAGGCGCTTAATGAAATCTTAATGATGAAGGATTTCATCTTCTTTTAATCTTCCCGGCAATTACAAAGTGCGCTCGTCACTGTAGAATTCAATCGCGCACTCAAACCGGTGAGATATGTTCAACCAACTGATTGAATCCCAGCCAAAGAAACAGAAGATGGCGGGGGGTACGTTGTTCAGCATCATTCTGCACTCGGTGCTCATCGTGTTCGCGGTCATAGCGACCGCGAATGCCGGTATCAACAAAGACGACAAGAAAGCTGAAAAGATCAACTTTGTTGAAATGAAGAAGGAGCCACCGAAGCCGAAGAACGAGCCACCTCCGCCGCCGAAGGACGTGGTGATGAAGGCCCCGCCACCGAAAGGCTTCCAGGTGCTTCGCGCGCCCGTGGACATCCCGATCAAGATTCCTGAAATCGACCTGTCCAAGAAAGTCACCAACGAAGATGACTTCAGCGGCAAGGGCGTAAAGGGCGGAATCGCCAAGGGAGTAGCCGGTGGAACGGGAATTGTAGATCCCAACCAGACGTACTTCGAATTCCAGGTTGAAAAGCCTGTTGTTCAGGTTCCAGGTACTGCGTCGCCAAGATATCCGGAAGTTCTTCGGTCATCGGGGGTTGAAGGCGAAGTTCAGGCACAGTTTGTGGTAGGAGAAGAGGGACGTGCTGACGTGTCTACGCTCAAGATTCTCAAGTCGAGCAACGACCTGTTCAGCTCTGCAGTGCGAAATGCGCTGCCGAACATGCGGTTCTACGCGGCAGAGGTTGGCGGAAAAAAGGTAAAGCAGCTCGTTCAACAGACGTTCCAATTCAGACTCGACCGCTAACCGCGGCGTAGTCACACTCCAGGAGAAACAGCACTATGCAGATGTCACTGATTGATCTTTGGGCACAGATGGCCGGTTTTGCCCGAGGCATCGTATTCGTTCTCGCCGCAATGTCCGTCTGGTCGCTTTCCGTTTCCATCAAGAAGTGGTGGGATCTCAAGCAGGCTCAGGGTGAAACCCGCAAGTTCGCTCCTGAATTCTCGCAGTTCCTCGAAGAAGACAACCTTGGCGATGCGATTACGCTCGCTGAGAAGTACAAGAAGTCGCACGTTGCCCGGGTTCTTGGCGGCGCACTCACCGACATCAAACCGTTGATCCAGGATGGATCGGTCACTGTCGCCGACATCAACTCTGCAGAGCGCGCAGTCGAGCGTGAGATGCTCATGACGATCACCGACCTGAAGCGTGGCCTTGGTGTTCTTGCGACTGTTGGTGCAACTGCCCCGTTCGTTGGGCTTCTCGGAACGACGATGGGAATCGTGAACGCCTTCACCGGTATGGCCGCGTCGGGTTCAGGTGGTCTGTCCGCAATTTCCGCCGGTGTCGCAGAAGCGCTCGTTACGACGGCGTTCGGTCTCCTCGTCGCAATTCCGGCAGTGTGGCTCTTCAACTACTTCCAGGTAAAGATCGATAACCTGATCGCGGAAATGACCTACACCTCCAAGGAAATGATCGATTACCTGATCAAGAACGTAAGCGGTGAGTTCGGCCGCTCGCGTTTCACGCGTGAATTCAACACCACCGCAACGGCCGGCTCCGGCAAGATCTCGCAGTAATCACCCGAGCTAACCGAAGAGGGAATTAGCGATGGCAATGTCCACAGGGGGCACCAGCAGCGTGAAAGCCGAACCGAACGTGACGCCGATGATCGACGTCATGCTCGTTCTGCTGATCATATTCATGCTCGTTGTCCCGGCAATTAACTCCGGCTTCCAGGCTGTGCCGCCACAGGGCGCCAACCTGAAGCCGCATCCTGAAGAGGACACAGACCAGGTGCTCGGCATCGACGCAAATGGTCAGTACTTCCTCAACAAGAAGCCCATCCGCAATGAGGACCTCGGTCCCATGCTGAAGCAGATTTTTGAGAACCGTACCATCGACAAGCTTCTGTACATCAAGGCCCATAAGGACCTTGAGTACGGAAAGATCCTGGATGCGATGGATGTAGCGTCCAGAAACGAAGTGCGTGTAACCGGAATGATTACCGACCAGAAACCCGGTACGGTGTCGCTGGTGTCGTCGGATAACCTGGGCGGCATGGCCAAGGAGTCGAAATAATGTCGATGTCTACTGGAGGCGGCGGCAGTCTCACAAATGAGATCAACGTCACGCCGATGATCGACGTGCTCCTCGTGCTGCTCATCATCTTCATGCTTGTCGTGCCGATGTCACGGAAGGCAATCGACCTGCAGATTCCTGATCCAAACGATCAGACAGTTTCTGCTACACCTCCACCAGCGCAGATTGTCCTGGAAGTTGGCGCCGGCGGGGTATTTTCCGTGAACAAGGAAGTGATTCCGAAGGATCGGCTGCTCGCGCGCCTCAAGCAGATTTACGATCCCCGTCCCGAAAAGATCATTTTCGTGAAGGGCGATCCGAAGGTTAAGTACGAAGACGTGATCTGGGCGATGGATGTATCTCGCGGAGCGGGCGTCAAGGTTATTGGCGCAGTTCCCAAGGAGACGAAGTAGGCGCTCCAAGGAAATACAGACCACCGCTGGGAGTACCTGGCAGGAGAGAGGGGCGATGGAAGGGATTCCTCGCCTCTCTTTTTGCGCATGGGCTTTTGTTATTCCTGCTTGTAGGTCCGATCGCATACCACACCTTCGAAGGGAAGCCGGCAGTTGGCGGGGGCGGACCGGGCCCTGCTGGTGGAGGAGGAGGTGGGTCTGGGGGAGGGGAGCATCTTCAGTTCGTCCAGATCAAACAGGCCAGTGCTGCCGATGTTACAGCAATTACGCCCGTTCCCAAAATCGTAGCACCTAAGGCAGTGGAGTCCAAACCCGTAACACTCACACCGGTTCCTGCGCCGTCGTCGAGCGCTGCGCCCGTTGCATCAGTGGGTGCCGGCGAAGGTACTGGCGGAACGGGCTCAGGACCCGGCACTGGGGGAGGAATTGGTTCGGGTACCGGTACAGGCACCGGAACCGGAAATGGACCGGGTACGGGCGGAGGGCCGGGAACATCGTATCCCCCAACACCAACTCAGTTCTTCCTGCCACCGCTGCCTGCTCCGTCGAGCATTCGCGGCTACCACCTCATCGCCTACTTCGATGTGGATGAGCGGGGGAACGCAAAGCTTCTCGGCTTCAACCCGTCGAGAGATGGGGGCTACAACCGCAAATTGCGCGATGTGCTTTCGGCGCTGAAGTTCCGGCCCGGAGTAAAAGCGGATGGAACTCCGGTGCGCGACACTGTCGATATCCAGTTCATTTTCTAGGGCATGAGATTCATGAAGCTTTCGGTCGTCCTCTGCCCTCTGCTGCTTCTGGTTTCCGGCTGATCGATAATGGCATCATTGCGACGAATAACCCGCTACCTCCCTGTGACTTCGCGCAGGGCTGCCGCGCTGGACCCGGTAATCGCCACGCGCGGGGTCAACAAACATGGGATCGCCAATCAGTTCTCCGGTGCCAAGGGCCAGACCGACAGGATCGGGATTTCCGGGAGAGAAGTACAGGTTATTCGACCGCGCCGGAATGCCAATCCCCGTGCGACGGTGTCCTTCGGGCTTGGGCGTTTGCGGAAAGACCTGCATGTCCCGGGGAATCACGAAGATGTTGTCCCTCACCATGAACGAGCCTCCTTCGGGATAAAAGGTCCAGAAAATCCAGCGATCAATGTTTGGAACGCGGGTCCGAATTACTGTGTTGTGCACGACAGTGGTGTGCGCCATAGCTCCCCCGCCAATGAACTTATCGGTGTCATCACTCAGGTTGTACGCGACCATGACGCTGTCAGTTACCCGCCCGGCCAGCTCGAGAAATCCGTGGTTCCCGATGGAAATGTTGTGGTGAATGTTGATGTTCCTTCCGTCAAACGCATCATCCACTCCATCCAGCTCGATTGCGCCGCCGTCTGATCCATATGCCCCGCCATAGTAACCGTAATTTGTAATTCGGTTGTGGGAAATCTCGTTGTATGGCGCAACAATCATGATCGCAATGGCACCCCAGGTACGCTGCATCTGCCGGTCCGCATCGTGCAAATAGTTGGCGGTGATGAGATTGTACCGCCCCTTGATTTTGATTCCCACCGGCGACTGAAAGAACTCACAGTCGCGAACCACATTGGAATCGGCACGGGACCCGATATACACGACTCCCATTTTCTGGACATCGTGGTGGCTGTTCTCGTCTGTGGGCGGGTTGGTGTTGTCGTGGAAGTAGAGATCGCGGATTACTATGTGACTTCCCTCAATCCGGAAAATGTTTCCATTCAGTACCGCCCAGTCTGGATTTGAAAATGCCGGCGCCGCGCCGGTTCCGTAGCTTGCGAATACGATAGGATGCGCTCTGGAGCCGGAACTTCTGAAAACAAAACCTCCCACGTACTTCGACCCGCGACTGAACAGAATGCTGTCACCCGGAAGGAATTTGCCCGAAGAAACATTCCTGAAGCCCCTCCACGCTGATTGGGCGCGCGTCCCGGCGAGCGAGTCATTGCCGGTTCGACTGTCCACGTAATAGTTCCTTGCGTGCGCGAGAGAAGGCGTCGCTGGTATACCGAATACAAGGAGAATCATGAGCGCGCGCTGCAGACTGTTCGTGAACGCTTCCTTTCGCCCAGACTCCCGATTGACTATTGTCGGGGCGACGCGCGGTGTCCAATCAGGGGAGTTGATGCACACACTGAGTACATGTCTTTTCGCCATTCTCGTCTCTCTGGGAATCCAGGTTGTATCCACTGGTGGGCTATCGGCACAGGGTTCGAATGGAACAACGCTACCTGGAGTTGCTGCGTTGCGCGAGCGGAAAACTTCTGCGGCAACATGGGCCCGGCCATTGCGCGGGACCTGGGTCGCCGACGAGCGGGAAGACGCCGCCGGTGTAGCTCTGGTGGCCCAAGGGTCGGGTAGTGAGATAATCGTCTCAGAACGCGAGAACACCGCGGTCCTGCAGGCAGCCAGATTTTTGTCCGGTGACATAGCCAGTATAAGCGGCTTTGCGCCCGCAATCGTTACTGCTCCCGCTTCGATGCGAGTGCGAATTCACCTGGCAACGCTCGGCATCGACACCGTGCCCGCCGCAATTAACCAGGTTGCCCTTCAGGGACGATGGGAAGCCTACCAGATCCTGACCCAAACCCACGATGTGTGGTTGGTGGGCTCGGACTCTCGCGGCACCGCATACGCAGCATACACGCTCAGCGAGCGGCTCGGCATTGATCCATTGTATCTCTGGACCGGTTACACACCAGTCCGTCACAAGACGCTCATTCTCAAGCCCACGAATTATATCGCCGGCCCTCCTGCTTTCCGGTACCGCGGGATGTTCCACGATGACGAGGATATTCTCCCTCGTCCATTTGAGGATTCGGGATATCCTCTGCGTATCGGAGACATTCCGCTGGATTGGTACGAGCGATTTTTTGAGACGGCACTGCGCCTGAAAATGAACATGGTCGCGCCCTACACGCGCGTGCATCGCCGCTATGAAGTCCAGAAACTTGCCAGCGACTGGGGGCTGTTTTACACATCGCACCATTACGACATACTGCTGTCCAACCCTTTCGGAATGGAACGATTCGGTCTCGGTCGCGCGCGCGCGGCGGGAAGTTCGTGGGATTGGTATAGCAACCGGGAAGGGATGCTCAACTACTGGCGCGGCGGTGTGCTCGAGAATCGGGCGCTCGATGCCATCTGGCCTGTGGGCCTGCGTGGCGCGGAGGATCGGGCCTACGAGTTTCCCCCGAATACCAGCGACAGCGAGCAAGCCCGTGTCTTTCGCGCTGTCGTCGATTCGCAGATTGGAATTGCAAGGTCGATCGTTCCCGCCGGCAGGGATCCGGTCTTTGCGTTTACGCTTTATAGTGAGATGCTCGCGAAGTTCGAGCGCCATGCGCTTGATGTACCGCCCGACGTAATCCTCGTGTGGCCCGACGACAACGACGGCGTGATGCGAGGCCTGCCGGCGGAACGCGGAAAATGGAAACACGGAGTGTACTATCACCTCGCGTATTTCGGCGGTCCCGCCAAGCAGGTAACTCACACAGTAACTCCGATGCGCGTTGCCGGTGAATTCAGGAGAATTGTCGATGCGCAGGCTACTGAATATTTACTCGTGAATGTTTCCGAGCTGCGGGATTTCGTGATGGAAACGCGCATGATTGCCGACATCGCGTGGGACGGCGAAGCTGCCCTCGGCGGAACTGAACCCGAGTCCCGGTTTGTGAACTGGTGGACGCAGGAATATTTCGGTGAATCCGCAGCGAAAAATGCAGCGCTCACCTACGCGCATTATTACAAACTTCTCGATCGATTCGACGGGCTGTGGCGCGGCTCCGACAAGTTTCAGGACGCCCTTTCCGAACTTCACAAGCGATTCACCGGGGTGCCGTATCACCAGATTCAGGACGATACGGTGGCGGTGCTTCGCGCGCGGGACAATCAATACCGGGCGGCAAAGACAATTATCGATCGTGCGAGCCGGCAGATGGGCCGCGAGCAACGCCAATTCTTTTTCGACAACGCCGTGCTCGGACTACTTATTGATTGGCGTCCGACACAGGCTGCCCTTCTGCTCTCGAAGGCGCTACGCGAACCCGACCCGGTTCGGGCGTGGGCGCTGGTGGAAGCTTCAAGGCTGCCTCTCGAAACACTCGAGAATGAAATTCGCCGGTCCGAGTGGCCCCCGTTCGACGAGTGGTACCGGAAGACCTGGATTCGGCGCGAGACCCGGCCATCCAACGTTCATCGATCGTATGAGCAGCTCCGCGTATTTCTTTCCAGCGGAGGAACTCGCGAGCTGGCGGAGCCGCCAGGAGCGGCGCATCCCGACCTTCGAAGATTCTGTGAGAAGGGAAACGTTTGCTCTGGGCCGAAAGCGGTGATCCCCCTCCGGTAAGTCGCTGGTTCAGCGCGCGCCAAGCCAGCCATTTCGCCGCAGCCATGCTGCTGCAAGAGCTGGCCAAGCGGATAGAGCGGGGTTGTCAGGCGCCAATCCGAACCCGTGACCTCCTGCCTGAAAGAGATGCAGTTCCACCGGAACCGCCGCGGATCGCGCCGAATTGTAGAACAGCAGGGAATTTTCAACCGGAACGCCAGGGTCGTCGGTCGCCGCCACGAGGAATGTCGGCGCAAGATCACTGGCGACGTGCAATTCATTTGAAAGCTGCTCGATTTCCGCAGAGTCCGGCGCAACTCCCAGAAGATCGCGCCGCGAACCCCTGTTCACGAATGGCTCCTTCATCGTAATCACCGGGTAGACGAGAAGAACGAAAGCGGGTCGTGAACCGGCTCGTTCCACAAAATCAGCGCTCGTGGAATTTCCCCGGTCTGACCGCGTAGCCAGTGTAGACGCGAGGTGCCCGCCCGCGGAAAAGCCGACTACACCGATTCGGGCCGGATCGATTCCCCATTCATTCGCACGGGTGCGGGCAACCCTCATTGCCCGGGCCGCATCCTGCAGCATTGCGGGGTGATGGTATACGGGGCCGAGGCGATAGCGAACGACGAAAGCAGCGACGCCAATTGAATTCAACCATCGTGCAGCAGGCAAACCTTCTTTCACTATTGCAATGTGATTGTACGCGCCTCCGGCAAAAACCAGCGCGGCCGCACCGGTGCTCAAATTTTTCGGCGGAAGATAAAGCAGCATGAAAGGCCTGTCAGCCAACGTGTCGCCGGGAGCGCGAACCACCTTGTCCGGCCACAGTGTGATAATCTCAGCCGGGCCGTTCTGCTCAGAAATGGCCGGAGCTCCGGCAGACTCGAGATGGCGTACAACAGAATCACCGGCATGGCGATGCGCGGATACAATCCAGCCGTAAAGCAGCGAGCCGTCGCCTGTCCGAATTGCGCCGTACATTGCCTGCACCCATCCAGTTTGTTTCCTGGTTTGTGCATCGGAAACGGATGCAAGAGTGACGGACGGCACATCCTCACAGGGAAAAAAGTTCGCCCCGTCCGGAACCAGCGCTCGAGCGACGCCGCCTCCGCGGACATTTATCCAGCTCCACTCAAGAAGGGTGTACCTGATGCCGCGTGTCCGATCAGCTGCGGGGCCCAGGTCTTCCGAGGGGTCGCCGTAGATGGCGTACGGAATCGACCCGGTTTGCCGGCTGTTCAGATAGTTCATGTCTAGCGGAATTGATTTCACGTACACCTTGAGCGGGACGCTCGCCACCGCTTTGCACGCACTTCCGTTCCCGTTCTGCTGTCCCTTTCCGGTCCACGGTTCTGTCGGGGCCGACCGCCACTGTCCCCTCGGAACGCTAGGCAAAGTGCTAACCGAATCGAAACGAAAGTACCTGAGACCGACGGTATCGATATCGGATGCGCGAACATGTCCGTAGTGCACTGCGCTCGACGGGTCGTTGCCGGCGAAACCCCATCCGCCGCGATGAAAAAACATCTTGCTGTCGTCGGCCGCCGTGACAATCTCGCGCGCATCCAGTCGGGCGAGTCCGTTTTCGGGGCACCATACACCGCTGCCAGCCTGGGGCTGGAGAATCGATGGACTGAGGTTGAAACCCGATGGTGTCCCGTCCGCATAACGCAAAGCAACGACCGGTTTGTTGAGCTTCACGCAGAAGTCCGCGTGTCCCTGATCGTCATTGTTGAACGGCCCCTTATAGCCGCCGCTGGTAGAGAGGGGACCGGATGCTACATCCCGGGATATCGGAGTGGGCGGGTTTCCTAAGCGTCCGGCACAAGCCACGGAACACGCGAAGACGATGAGATGGCGAATCAATTTTGGCGCTGTCATTCCAGTCCTCGCTCCCGCTCGAGCACGAGAGTCAATGTTTGATGATCTGTTGAAATGGAACACTAATCCGTGTGAAATCCGGCCGCTCGACGATGTCCGGCAGCCAGTCCGCTATTGACAGGGCCGGGCCCGGCCCCATAATTCGGCTCCTCTCCAAGTCATTTGATGACTTGGTGAGTTTGCCCAAGCCCCCGGACCCCATGGACGTTGTCTTTCAATCGGTAGCGCGTCAAAGCCTGGCCGACGAGGTCGCCGAGCAGATTGCGCGGATGATTACCGGCGGCGGCTTCAAGGCACACGACCGTCTCCCGGCGATTTCCAAGATGGCTCGACAGTTTCAGGTTGGATCGCCCACACTCCGCGAAGCACTCAAAAAGCTGGAAACCGTTGGAGTCGTAGACATCCGGCATGGCTCGGGAGTGTACGTCGGCCAGGCTCCGAACTCGATTCTCATCACCAATCCTGTTTTCGGGGCGAATCCATCCAGGAAACTGCTCGTTGACCTGATCGATTCGCGAATCCCGATTGAGATGTGCACGGCATCGCTCGCCGCCGCCAATGCGACGCAGGAGCATCTGGATGAGATGGAGCGGCTGCTGGCGCGCGCGGAGAATACTCTCGCTGATGGCGACATGCTTACCCAAGTGAATCTTGCTTTTCACAGGCAGATTGCGCTCGCCTCCGGCAATCTTGTTATGCACCAGATTCTGGATGTCATTGCGAAGTTATTCACCCAGGAACAGCGCGTGATCCTGGACATCAAGGGAAACCGAGCCGAGGATCATGGTGAACATGTCGCGATTTTTGAAGCGCTCCGTGCGCGCAATCAGGAGCTAGCCACATCGCGAATGCGGGAGCATCTCGAACGGGTCCGCGAAGTGTTGATGGGATGGGATTCGCACCAGCCGAACGTTTCGTGATCAAGACGGCGTATGGCCTGGCCGGCCTTGGAAAATTTGCCCTGTGCTCGGCAATCGCCCTTGCTCCCTGCATTCTGTCCGGCCAGAACAGCCCGACGCTCACGATTCGTAACAACCACGACATCCCGTTTGCCGGCGCTATTGAAGTTGCTGCCGGCCTGCCGGACGGGAACTATCGTCAGGGGAATTCCATTGCTCGCGTAACCGGCGGAGTTGCCCGCGCATATCTGTCGCTCAAAGCAAAGGACAGCGTCCGGCTCCGGCGCGTTTCTGACGATGCGCCTGTCGTCGCACACGGTGCATTTGCGGTCAGTCCCGGTCCCAGTGCGATCACCCTTCGCTGGAATGGCGTGGAGATTGGACGGCTCGAACTCGGACTGGCTTTCTCATCCGGAGCCACAGGATCCGTGGAAGATGCCGTTAGATCCTTTCAACCGCTGGCAATCGCCTGGACGACCGATTCTGACGGAGTGCTCCGCGGAATCACCCGCGGCGACGGCTACGAAATACGATTTTCTGCAATTTCCTTTGGCGGCGGAACGCTTGACCTGAAGTCGCGCGTCACCCGGACGGGCCCGACCGGAGGGACTGCCTACCTCGCGCTGATTCGCAGACTCACAACAGCCCGTGTATCGGACGAACGACTCCGCTTTAACGGAAGGGAGTTTTCCGGCGGAGACTCACCCACTCTGTGGGACCGCGATTTCTGGTATACGCGCGGGGTGGACTGGAGCAGATGGCGATCCGGCAGGCTTTCATTTCTTTCTGTAAATGGATTTACACCGGCGCCGACCACACTCCGCGACAGCGTCTGGGCGGTAGGAAGCCATTTTTATGTCTGGGAGAAAACCCGTCAGCGCGGCGATACTATGTATCTCGTATCGGAGATAGCGGGTCCGAATCCGGATCAGGCAAAGTCCGGATACATGGGCGTCACTCCTTACGCGGCATTTCCGCAGGGCGACACCGTTTCGCTCAAGTCCAGAATCGCCGTGAGCGCATCGCCCGACAAAGGCTGGGAGGAAAGCCAGCTGCGCGTTTTTGCGGGCTATCGCGCTTCAACCGGCACTGGCTCGAACGTCTCCGTGGACCTCGGCGTAAAGAGCGTTGTTTTCGGGACCAGTTATTTCCCCTATTCGACCCTGGCAGAAAATTTCGATTACTACCGCACGCCTGGCCTTAGTTCGGAAAATTTCTGGCCGGTGTCCACCGTGATGTGGGCTGGCTGGCGCAACTATGTGCCAAGAATGCGCACAGACCTGCACATCATTCGCGCAATGGGATTTGAAGTGGTTCGCCTTCACCACCTCGAGCTCCTGACGGGCATGGAGCGGAATGAAGCACTGGCATTCCTGGATTTTTTCATCGGTCAGACGCGCGAGCTTGGAATGCATGTCATGATCGACACCGAGGGTCCGCCTGACTGGGTGAGAACACTGGCTTCGCGATACCGGGGAACGGTTACCCGGTTCGAGCTCGAGAACGAAAACCTTATTCCCGGTATCAGGCCATCGCAGCCCGATCGATGGAGAGCATTGTATGCGGCGGCCAAATCCGGTGCTCCCGGTGCACAGGTTTTTCTGACCGGCGCCGGCAACAATGGGATGTTTGAGAGGCTGCGCTCACTCGGGGTTCCGTTTGACCGCGTGGGACTGCACGCGTACAAGCACGGACCGCAGTGGAAGGAAGCATACTCTTCTCACGTTCTCGGCAGCTCCGGCTACGCCACGGACATTGGCAAGCCAATGACCCTTGGCGAATTCAACTGGAAAGACCTGACGCGAATGCCCCCCGAAATGCGGGTCGGCGAGGTCGCGACGATTTACGAAACAGTTCTCGCTCCGCGCGCAATTCCGGAGTTCTTCGAGTTTCAGTTCCAGGAAAGTCTCACGTTCAATCCATCCGTAGCCGGGAGCAACAGCCGTCATTACGAGACACTTGCCCTCGACCGGCGACCAAAACCGGAAGCGGCGGTATTGATGCGCGCCATTCGTGAATACGGCCGGCCGGATGCCGCAGTGAGCCGACTTCCAGTGAGTATCGGCGAAACACAATTCTCCGGGGACCAAGCTACTGCATCGTTTACCGTTACCAACCGGACTTCGCACACGGTCCGGTTGCGTCTTCGCGCAGTCGCTTACGACGGACTGATGTCAACACTGCTTTCGCCGGGGACGGCAACCCTTCGTCCCGGCAGTTCACTGTCCGGTAGAATTGGGCTGGCTCTATTGGGCGACATGCGCGTTGGCACATATCACCATTTTCTGGATGTTTCCTTCGACGGGAAGCATTCGTACGGCTGGGGTGTCGCATCGAAACGCGGAGCACCGGAGTTCGGTCCGACGGTCCTGGGCGACCGGGTGTTCTATCCGCAGGGAGCAGAGGTAGTTGGGCGGGCCGACTGGAGCCGGTCGTTAACAGTCGCATTCGGTGCGACGGCTAGCGTACTTGAACTCGAGAGCGCCTACCAGCTTGCTACCACCCTTCAGTCGGCAACGGGCAGAGCGGTCAGAATTTCCAGCGTGGCCGACATCCCCGATTCCATTTCGAAAAATGGCTTGGTGATACTTGTTGGAACGCCCGCGTCCAACTCGCTGATTTCGGCGGCTGACATTTCGCGCGCCGTGTCGGCGCGGCCAGGCACAGGCATCATCACGCTCGGCGAAAGCAATGGTGTGCAGGTGCTCATGCTGAGCGGCGAGAATCCAAAAGCAGTGCAGGCGGCGGTCGTAGAGCTCGAGCTTCGCTACTGGCCAGGGGCCAAGGATGCGACAATGCGGATCACCGGAATGGAGAAGGGTGCCGCGCTGGGGCACCGCGCAGGTGGTGCTGCCGTAGATCCGCCATAACACGCCACATTTTCGGGCATAAATGAAACAACAAGATGCCGGTCCAATGGGTCTGGCGCAGTCAAACTTTCACAACATGAGACAACGTATGAGGAGTTTACGGTTCTTGAATAAGCTTATAATCGTGGTGCTTGGAATCGGCTGCTTCGCCGCCGCAAGCAAGGTTGCGGCGCAGCAGGTGTTGATCCGGGGACGGGTCGTCGCGGCCGACGGAAGCGGGCCTATTCCCGCTGCCAACGTTGTCGTGCAGGGAACGACGGCCGGGACGCAGACAAACGACGATGGACAATTCTCGATTACGGTCCCAAATGCCGGCGCTTCGCTTTTGGTTTCGCGCATTGGATTCGTTCGGCAAACCGTGGCATTGAATGGAATAACCAGCGTAACCGTTCAACTGGTGAAGACCGCTGTCGCCCTGTCGGAAGTTGTTGTCATTGGCTACGGCACACAGACTCGCAGCGATATAACGGGCTCGGTTGCATCAGTGCCGCAGGACAAGCTTGAGGGGAAACCCAATGTGAGTCTGATCCAGGCCCTGGAAGGATCGGTTCCGGGAATCTCCGTTACGACGACCCGGGGCGGAGCAGAACCGGGAATTTCCACACTGGTGCGTGGACGGAGCTCGATTTCCGCCAGCGTATCGCCGCTTGTCGTAGTGGATGGCATCCCGTATGACGGGCCGCTTTCGGCGCTTAACCAAAACGACGTCGAGTCCATAAGCGTGTTGAAGGACGCGTCGGCAACCGCGATCTACGGGTCGCGGGGCTCAAACGGGGTGCTCATCGTTACAACCAAACAGGGGAAGCCGGGGAAGCCCGGGTTCTCCTACTCGGGATACACCGGATCACAGCGCATTTCGAACGTGCCTCATCTGATGACCGGCGCGGAGTTCGCAGCATATAAGTGCCAGCGCCTGAAGGGCGGAGTAAACTGTGAAACTGCGCTGACAGCCTCGGAGCTTGCTATGTCCAAGGCGGGCCAGTCAACCGACTGGGTGGATCTGGCCAGCCATGTCGGTCGGCAGACGCAAAATCAGGTCGGATTGTCCGGCGGCAATGAGGATACGAAATACTATCTCTCCGGCGCAGCGTTGAACGTCAACGGGATCGCGATAAACGACGAGTTCAAGCGATATACAGGTCGGATCAATCTCGACCAAAAGGTGTTCAATCGGGTTCGCCTCGGCACGAACAGCCAGTATTCATGGGCCGACCGCTCGGGAATTTCGGCAAACTTTTCTGATGCGTTCTTCATGAATCCTCTCACTTCGGCCTATGATGCCAGCGGTGCGCTGACAGTTTATCCCTGGCCGGAAGACCTTTTCTGGGCAAATCCATTACAGGGACTGTTGGCGAAAAGCCGGGATGTCGAAAAGCGTCTTTTCACGACCAACTACCTGCAGGTCCAGTTACCCGTGCAGGGACTTTCGTACCGGCTGAATGCTGGCCTGGACATCGGCAACCGCGATTTGGGCAACTACTATGGAAGAGACACTCGCACTGGCGCGCAGATCCAGGGTCGCGCGCAGATTCAAAACTCCGAGCGAAATGACTGGACGGTTGAAAATATCGTAAAGTTTGATCGCGATTTCGGCCGCAGTAAGTTCGGAGTAACCCTTCTTGGAAGTACTGCTCACAGCGCGCTTAGAGGAGATACTCTCACTGCTACGGGATTCCCGAACGACGTGTTGTCCTATTATCAGGCTAACGTCGCCCTGCTGGTTCAATCGCAGCGGAGCTCGGTGCAGTCGGTGCTCACGTCAACGATGGGTCGCCTGAACTACAGTTTTGCCGACCGGTACCTGGCGACATTTACGTCGCGTCGTGACGGTTTCTCCGGGTTTGGCAGGAATCACAAGTACGGGACCTTTCCGTCACTGGCATTGGCCTGGAACATTTCCAACGAATCCTTCTGGCCGCTTGCGAACCGCATTCCTACTCTCAAGCTGCGGTATTCAAATGGAAAGAACGGCAACCAGGCCGTGCGCCCATATCAGACTCTCTCGCAGCTGGACGATCGGTCGTATCTCAATGGAGCGACCACGGCACCAGGATACATCCCCACGACACTCGGAAACCCCGACCTTCGATGGGAAACAACCGTGTCGTCCAATTTCGGCGCTGATTTCAGTTTCGGCCAGGACAGGGTGACGGGTTCAGTGGAAAGCTACACAAGACGCACTCATGACCTCCTGCTTCGCCGGGCGATTTCTTCGGTGCACGGAATCACTTCGGTCCTGCAGAACATCGGCAAGACGGAAAATCGCGGCGTCGAGCTGCAACTTTCAACGCTTAACCTCTCACGCGGAACATTTTCCTGGAGAAGCGATTTTGCTTACTCCCACAATCGTAACAAGATCGTGGACCTGTATGGCAATCAAGTGAATGACATTCTGAACGGATGGTTCATAGGTCATCCGATCGACGTGAACTACGCCTACAAGTTCAACGGAATATTTCAGCTCACCGATGACATAAAAAGTTCAGCGCAGCCAACGGCCAAACCCGGGGACGTTCGCGTGTTGGACGTGAACGGAGACGGCAAGATCGATCCGGCCGATCGCACTTTCATCGGGAATCTCGAGCCGCGCTACACAGCCGGGTTTACAAACACGGTCAAGATGGGTCCACTCAGCATCAGCGGATATCTCGTATCCGTCCAGGGAATCACGCGAGTGAACCCCCTGCTCGGAAGCACGCAAACCCAGGCGGAAGTTCGCCGCAATATCATTCTGCTGAACTACTGGAGTCCCACGAATCCGATCAATACGTATCCGTCCAACATCAACGAGACGCAGGGTGGCGGAAGCAATCCTCTGGGCGTGGACTTTTATGAGAACGCAAGCTTTATGAGACTCAGGGATCTTTCGATCTCCTACACGCTTCCCGGTTCCTTTGGGAGCCGGATAGGAGCGCAATCGGCAAAAATTTATCTCAACGGCCGGAATCTCTGGACGAGCACGAAGTGGAGCGGGCTTGACCCGGAACTGGATAATCAGCGGGCAGTCCCGCTCGAAAAGAGCGTGATCGCCGGCCTCGACTTCAAATTCTGACATACATGACGTCCAACAACGAATACGGGAAATCACTAATGCTGAATAATCCACTGACCCTGTTCCGGCGTTTGTCGGCGCTCGGAATCATCGGAGCCATCGCTCTGCTTTCGAGCAGCTGCAATCAGGAACAACTGACGGAAGTTCCCGCCGGAATTCTGGTCGCGGACAACCTGTACACTGATCTCGCCGGTTTCGAGGCGGGGTTAAACGGGCTCTACTACAACGTCCGCCGCGAACGTTTTGGGCGCGGAAATGACAACAACGCCATCATGAACACCACGATGACCGGCGGCGTTGACAACGCGTTCGGAATGTATCTCGCTCCTGATACCGAAAACATCATTCACTTCTGGACCGTCTTTAACACTCCGCTCGACGATCAGCTTCGAGTAGTATGGCAGTGGCTTTACCAGACGATTAATGCGTCAAATACCATCATTACCCGGGCCGAAAATCCTGCGGTTAAATGGTCTGACTCCGATCACAAGCGTGTTGTTGCCGAAGCAAGACTCATTCGCGCATGGGCCTACCGCCATCTGACTTACATGTGGGGCGACGTCCCTCTTAATCTCACGGAATCTTCCGGTGAAACCATTCGCAACGACTGGGAACGGGCGCCGAGAGCGCAGGTGCGGAAGCAGATGGAAGAAGACCTGCTGTATGCGGAGCAGAACCTTCCAGCGACGTCGACCAATCCAGGCAAGCTTGTGAAGGCAGTTGCGCAGCATTATCTCGCCGAGCTTTACCTCGCAACCGATCAGCTGGCCAATGCCGAAACCGAGGCGCAGGCTGTCATTGGAAGCGCCCAGTACTCCCTCATCACCAAGCGATATGGTGTCCAGGCGACTCAGCCTGGGGTTCCTTTCCTGGACCAGTTCATTGACGGAAACGTCAATCGCAACCAGGGAAACACCGAAGTATTGTGGGCGCTCGAGCTGCAGCAAAACGTGGCCGGCGGTGGCGGCAACATCATGCGCCGCACCTGGGTCACACGCTACTACACCAATCCTGGAATGCAGGTAGCGGCCGAGAATGGAGGACGCGGGATTGGCCGGCTGGGAATCACCCGCGCGGCGATCAACCTGTACGAGCCAAACGACGACCGTGGACAGAAGTTCACCATTCGCCGCTTCTACATTTACAATCTTGCATCGAGCCTTCCGGCCGGCAAGAAACTCGGAGACACGCTGTTTCTCAACACCGGCGTCGAGAAATTGAGCCAGCCCAACTGGCCGAGCACAAAGAAGTGGGACTGGGTGGATCCGGCCAATGTTCTCATTGATCCGCAGTTTGGCGATCAGCCTTACCTGCGTCTGGCGGAAACCTATCTGCTGCTTGCGGAGGCGAAACTCAAGCTTGGAAAAACGACTGAAGCCGCGGCCGCGCTCAACGTCGTAAGACTGCGCGCGGGAGCATCCGCGATTACTCCTGCGCAGGTGACAATGGCTTTCATCCTGGATGAGCGCTCGCGTGAATTGGTAACCGAGGAGCAACGCAGATACACATTACTTCGCACGGGTACATGGCTCACTCGTACCAAAGCGATGAACCTGCTTGCCGGGCCGAACATTGTCGCTCGCGACACTCTTTATCCGATTCCTCAGAGCGTCATTGATGCAAATACCGGACGGCCTATGGCGCAGAATCCGGGTTTCTAAAGACAGCGCCACTTCCGCTCACGCGTGAAGCACATTTTGCGGCGCGCACTTCTCGCTGCTTTATCGGCGACACTAGCGATCCATGCGGCTCCCGCCCGGGCACAATCCCCGGCGGGAAGTCCGCGCGTCAGCTACAGGATAGACGCGGATTGGCTGTTTTTCCCTGATGGTGTCCAGTTCGCGGAAAAGCCGTCATTTCCGGACAGCGCATGGTCAGCCATTTCGCTGCCGCATACATGGAATAGCCTTGATCCCTTCGACGATCAACCGGGGTATCGCCGCGGCATCGGATGGTATCGCAAGCACCTCGCTTTACCCGGCTCACTCAAGGGAAAGCGGATCTTTCTGCAATTCGAGGGAGTGAACCAGGTCGCCGTTGTTTATGTAAACGGCGCGTTTGTGGGCGAGCACAAGGGGGGGTACACCGGATTCACGATCGATATCACAGATCAGCTCCGCTTTGACGGCGCCGCGAATTCGAATGTCATTGCCGTGCAGGTGGACAACAGCCACAATCCATTCATTCCTCCGCTCTCGGTCGGATTCGCACTGTACGGCGGGATCTACCGGAACGTCTCGCTCATAGCAACCGATCCTGTGCATGTTGCGTTTTCGGACTACGGCGCGACCGAAGTGTACGCATCGACACCGAGCGCGAGCGGCGTGGTCATGCTGCACGGTTCGGTGCGGAACGATGGCGCCTCAGAGAGAGCGGTTGCCATCAGGAACAGTCTTCATGATGCGAGGGGAACCAGCGTCGCTGAACACGGAATTAGAATAACTGTTCAGGCAGGGGCCTCGGTGCAGTGGGAGGACACGCTGCGCGCGATTTCGCGCCCGCGATTATGGTCGCCGGATAATCCGTATCTCTACACAATCCGCACGGACCTCAGTCAGGGAGAGTTGGTGTTTGACCGTGTCGAGAGTCGAGTGGGTTTTCGATGGTACGAGTTTGATCCCCAGCGGGGCTTTTTGCTCAATGGAAAAAAGCTCCTGCTTCGCGGAACCAACCGGCATCAGGACTATCAGGGGCTCGGCTCAGCGCTCAGTGATTCATTGCATGAGCGAGACATGCGCTCGATCAAGGACATGGGGGCGAATTTTGTCAGGCTTGCTCACTATCCCCAGGATCCCGCTGTTCTTGCGGCCGCGGACAGTCTGGGCCTGTTGATCTGGGAAGAGATTCCCGTCGTGAACTATGTGACGCCCGGGCCGGAATTCGCCGCTAACGCGGTGAGAATGTTGAAGGAGATGATACAGCAGCACTTCAATCACCCCAGCCTGATCATGTGGGGCATGATGAACGAGGTGTTTCTCTGGAGCCCGGAGGGTTTCCGTATCAGGAAGCAGGCCGATGCCAGGTACATGGAAAGTGTTCGCCGCTTTGCCTCCCTGCTTGACAGCGTCGCGCGAGCGGACGACCCGACCCGCGTAACAACAATGGCTGTCCACGGCAGTGGCGACTACGACACGTCCGGAGTCTCCAGGATCACCGGAGTCCTGGGGCAGAACATTTATAGTGGTTGGTACAGCGGACTGTTCGAGGACTTTGGAAAGCAACTTGACCGGCGCCACGCAGCGCGGCCTTCGGAAATAATGTTCGTGAGTGAATATGGCGCGGAGGATGATGCGCGCGTGAATTCACTCGCGCCAGAGCGTTTCGATTTCAGCGGCACCTGGATGCGCCGCTTTCACGAGTCATATCTGCGCCAGATCAACTCCCGTTCCTGGCTTGCCGGAACGGCAGTATGGAGCCAGTTCGATTTTTCCCAGCCAGAGACGGGCGGATCCATACCATACATGAACCAGAAAGGACTCGAGACCTGGGATAGAACGCCAAAGGATGCTTACTACCTTTACAAGGCGAACTGGAATCCGGCTCCAATGGTCTACATCGCGAGTCGCGGATGGAACCGGCGGCTAGGATTGGCTGAGACACAACCGATCGACGTTTATTCAAATCTCCCGCGCGTGGAGTTGTTGGTAAACGGAACTTCGCAGGGCGTCAAATCCCCGGACGACGTGCATCGCGCCACATGGGAAGTTCATTTTGCCTCCGGGCAAAACAAGGTTGCCGCGCGCGGAGTTGGAGGCACCAAGACCGTCAGTGACCGGATGGAAATTGAGTTCACGCTGCGACCCCCGCGACTGAATGATGCGGCCGCGACAGTTCGGGAAATTGCGGTGAATGTCGGCGGAAAGGCACAGTATGCCCAACCCAGCGGTCCGGTGTGGGAGGGGGATCAGGAATACAGAACAGGGGATTTCGGATATTCCGGCGGCGAGGCACGCATCTTCGACAAGGATCTTGCAATCAAGGATTCGCCTGACACACCGCTCTTTTTTACCTACCACTCTGGAATAGTCTCGTACCGGTTTGACCTTCCCGACGGAGACTATGATCTACAGCTGCTCTTCGCCGAGCCGGACGCAAAACCCGGCGAGCGAATTTTTTCAGTGACAGCCAACGGCCGCGCGGTCGTGAACGACCTGGATCTCGCCGCCCGGTACGGGCTCGCGCGTGCGGTCATCATCAATAGCGGTGTTTCTGCGAAAGACGGGCAGGGAATCGACATCAAATTCAGCACGCGAAAGGGAAAGGCAATTCTCAACGGCATACATGTCCGGAAGAAGTAAGTGATCGCACGGACCCGAGTCATTCTCATGATCCTTGTGGCGTCGATTCTGCCGGCACTGATCGTGGAGGCACAAACTTCGGAGGCTCACCCCGAGCTCCTGGCATTCAGCGACCAGAACAGCGTCCGCCTGGAGCTGAATACGCCATCACCGGCATCATTGAACGGCGCCCCGGTAATCGCGTCCATTGTAAGCACTCTGGATTCGAGTACTCTCTGGGCCGGAGAGATCGGAAAACTGAATGTATCGGGCGACGGCGTCGGGCGAGCGTCCGGGAGCGTTACCGGGCTGCATCCGCGGGAGTGGAGTCCTCAGTTGCCAGCGCTTTATGTCGTGACTGTGCGCGTGGGAGCAGGCGTCGATGGAATTGTTCGCCGCGTTCGTTTCGGGTTCCGGAACGCGACTTCGCTGAACGGCCGGATTTTGCTGAATGGACGACCTGTTTTTCTGCGTGGAAATGCCATCAATCCTCCGGAACGAAACATCCCTGATTCGCTGGAAGAGAACCGCCGCTTTGTGGAAGCGTATGTGCGCTACCTCAAGAGCGTCGGGGTGAACATCATCAGGCTTACCCGCCACTCACAAGTATGGTTTGACGTATGTGACGAGCTTGGGATGATGCTCTTCCAGGGAAATTACGGAACACCGCAGGGTGGATCCGCGACCAAGGCTCCGACCCGGCCGTTGAGCGAGAGCGTCGCCTGGTACAAGCGCGAAGTCATCGGTCCACTAGTAAATCATCCCAGTGTGCTCGTATATGTGCTCGCGAACGAGCAGGCAGATGCCGAGATCCCGTATCTCAAGGATGGCGCCGAAGGGATAAATCGTTTTCTCGGCTCAATGAACGACAGCCTTCACGCGTGGGACAGCAGCCGCCTATACATCGCGAACGCGGGTTACGGATTCGGGCGCAAGGGCGACATATGCGACCTGCATCGCTACTGGGGATGGTACTACAACTCGTTCCTCAGTTTTTACACGATGCGCGATCCCAACATCTGCTGGCGTTCAGATCAGGTCCAGCCCATGACGATGACCGAGAATACTGGCAACTACACGGGCGTCGATGGAAGATTCAATCTGGTGCCGGGGACGAAGCAGCCGGACTCACAGCTGAATTGGACCGGTCACGCTCCGGAATCTGAACAGTCGTCCCGCGCGCTCGGCTACCAGGCCTGGATGGCGGGACAGGCGATCGAAATTTACCGGCGAACACGCGAACAGAATCCCAACCTCGCGGGCCTCACGCCATTCACGATCGTGTTTCATAACTGGTGGGGGATCAGCCGGTTTGAGGACATGAAGCCCAAGGCTATCCTCAGGCAATACTCGGTGTCGTATCAGCCTGTTTTGCTCAGCTGGGAACTGTGGACCCCGAACGTCTACGCTGGGAGTACCATCCGACCGGTTGTTCACCTGGTGAATGACGCAGAGGACGGCGGCGATCTTACGGGCCTCAGTGTCCGCTACTGGCTCACCGGACCGGGCGGGAAAGTTTACCAGGACACAAGGCAGGAAATTTCGCCCCTGGCGTATTACGCGGCATCGAGCAAATCCGTACAGATTCACCTTTCCGCCAGTCTGCCCCAAGGGATGTTTCGTCTGACCGGCCAGCTTCTTCGCGGATCTGAAGTTTTGTCCAGCAATGACATTTCGTTATTTGTTGCACAACAATCATTCGGAAAAGCGCGGTCGGAGATTGCGCGCCGAGTGACGGTTCTGGGTGACGTTCGCGGAAAGACTGTGAGCGTTCTTCGGCGCGCGGGATTTTCGGCGAGAATTGTTTCGTCGCTCAAGGCCGTCGGTCCGCGCGACCTGCTGGTTATCGGTGCCAATGCATGGGATGCATCACTGACGCGCGACACGGCAGGGCTTCGCACTTTCGTGTCTCATGGCGGTGGATTGATCATC
This sequence comes from Gemmatimonadaceae bacterium, assembly GCA_013816695.1. The sequence continues at coordinate 9,506 of JACDDZ010000003.1, read as the reverse complement.
CTGAACCAGGATTTTCACAACTTCTCCGGCGCGTGGCTCGCTGTGCCTGTCCGACTCCAGTCGGGTGAGCTGGATCATCCGAAGATTTTCCCCGGTGGACGTCCTTTCAGAAATGGCATGGCAGTCAATCCGGAACGACCGAACCATCCGGTATTTGACGGAATAACGCGCGACCGGCTGTTTCTCTGGTCAGACTTTACATCCTGGGACGAAACGAAATCTGGTTTTCCGCAGGTGTATCCCGTCACGCATGGGTTCGTGATTACCGATCCGACCACACTGGGGAATGCCGCGGTGCTCGCAAACTACGATCATGGACTGGAAGGAATCGCATTAGCGGAACTGTTCGACGGCAAAGGATCCACGCTCATCACCGGATTTGACCTGATAAACCGCGCAGGACTCGATCCTGTCGCAGATCGAATGCTTGTGAACATCGTTCAGTACATGGCGTCCGGTCCAGGCCACGATCAGTCACCTTTGATTGATTCCAAAATCACCTGGGGCGACTACGCGTCCGAGCGCGGACTCGTGACCGGCATATACAGCGGACTGCTTCTCAACACCGTGCCGGTCGTTCCAGCCGCCCTTACCAACACGTATCCGATATCGATTGATTCAGTGGGTTATACATTTGCGGGTGGTACGAGCGGATGGAACACCAAGCCCGCCATTCAGTATGTTCCTCACGGCAGGCGTGTTTTCGGACCTTACACCTTCAGTTCCGGTGGATCGGTGGAACTTGTCGACAGGAAGAGCAGCGAGGGATTTGCACGCGTGTGGGTGCGAGTCCCGGCGTCGCGGTCAGTTATGTACTCCACGATTTCGAATCCCGTTTCGCGTCCGCTCGATATCGAGATTGTTGTTGACGGTTCGGCGAGACGCAGCTCCATTCCTGCCTATTCCACGCTCACTGTCTGGAGTCCGGTGCGCGGGGGCGCCAGACCAATCGCAATTACCTTCCGCGCCGACCGGCGCCTTGTTCTCCTCGAGACTGACTTCCGGTGACACATTCTTCCTTTGATCTTGCGGGCCGCGTTGCTGTCGTGACGGGCGGATATGGAGTTCTCGGGGGGAGCATCTCGACTGCGCTCGCGGAGGCGGGAGTGAAAGTCGCGGTGCTAGGCAGAAACCGCGGTAGCGCCGAAGAGAAAGCGGCAGAACTGCGTGCCTTAGGTTCTGAATCCATTGCCCTCGAAGCAGACGTACTTGACACGGACCAGCTAAAGACGGCGCGAACGAAACTGATGGACGCCTGGGGTCGACTTGACATCCTGGTAAATGCTGCCGGAGGCAACGTGAGTCGCGCCCGGACAGACGTAACGCCGGTGTTTGAAATTCCAATGGATGCGTTCAATGAAGTGGTGCAGCTCAACCTTCATGGAAGCGTCAATCCGTCACTTGTTTTTGGCGAAGTCATGGCCGAGGGGAGAAGAGGTGTAATCATCAACATCTCGTCAATGGCGGCGCTTCAGGCAATAAGCGGAGTGCCCGGATATTCTGTCGCGAAGGCCGGGATCGACTCGTTCACGAAATGGATGGCGGTCGAAATGGCCCACAAGTATGGTGATGGCGTTCGGGTTAACGCCATTGCGCCCGGGTTTTTCATCAGCACGCAGAACCAAAGCGTTCTGGTCAAGCCTGACGGCAGCTATACGGACCGCGCCAACTCTGTTCTTGCGAAAACACCCATGAAGCGATTCGGACGACCGGACGAACTCAATGGTGTGATACAGTGGCTATGCAGCGACGCCGCGTCGTTTGTGACAGGCGTTGTCATTCCCGTCGACGGCGGGTTCAGTGTCTTCAGCGGCGTATGACGGCACAAAAAAATCTTACTGATAAAACCTGAAAAGATGAAACTTGGACTTGGACTCTATCGCGGCCTGCTCACGGAAGAAAACTTCCAGTTTGCCAAGCAGGCGGGTGTAACCCATCTCGTCGTGCATCTCGTGGATTATTTCAAGGGCGCCAACCCGACGCTATCGAGCGGGGCGCCGAACATGGGGTGGGGAATCACCCGCAATCAGGAAAAGCCCTGGACATATGATGACCTGGTTGCATTGAAGAAGACGATAGAAGCCAATGGACTCAAATGGGAAGCAATTGAGAATTTTGATCCGGCGCACTGGTCGGACATTCTGCTGGATGGTCCGAAGCGGGATGCACAAATGGAGACAATCAAGCGCACAATCCAGATGATTGGCCGCGTGGGAATTCCGATCATGGGATACAACTTCAGCATCGCGGGAGTATGGGGATGGACGAAAGGCCCTTTCGGTCGCGGCAACGCCATGGCGATCCGGTACGACGAATCCAAGATTGACAAATCTCTTCCGATGCCCAACGGGATGGTCTGGAACATGGTGTACGATCCAGACGCGCCGCCTGGAAATGTGCCAACGGTGAGCTCCGAGGAGCTGTGGGAACGATACGAATGGTTCCTGTCACGCATTCTTCCCGTGGCGGAAGAGAATGGCGTCAGGATGGCTTTGCATCCGGATGATCCTCCTGCAGATACGCTGCGCGGCGCTGCGCGGCTCGTCAACCAGCCGGACAAATATCAGCGCGTTATCGACTTGGATCCAAGCGCATCCAACGCGCTGGAATTCTGCCTTGGCTCATTGCAGGAAATGCAGCAGGGCGATGTATACGATGCAATCCGGCATTTTGGGCAACAGAAGCGGATTGCCTATGTTCATTTCCGCAATGTGAGAGGCAAGGTTCCGTTTTACCAGGAAGTGTTCGTGGATGAGGGTGACCTGGACATGATCCGGGTTGTGCAGGCGCTTCGCGAGGTAGGGTACGACGGAGTCGTTATTCCGGACCACACGCCTGAAATGAGCTGCGGTGCTCCGTGGCACGCGGGTATGGCGTACGCGCTTGGATACATCCGCGCGGCTATTCAGGCGGTTGAGCGTTTCTCGCCAGCCGGCGAAGTGGCGCAGTTGACTGCCGCCAGGATGTGATGCGGCCAAACTCACTTTCCGTGCTCAACGAAGATCGATTTTTCGATCCTCAGCCGTCAGTGCGAGATGTGGCTCGCCTGCTGTACGAAAGTGTTGCTGACCTTCCGCTGGTCTGTCCTCACGGCCATGTCGATCCGGCGATACTGGCCGACAACGCGCCATTTCTGGAACCTACGTCGCTGCTGCTCAGTCCGGACCACTATGTCCTGCGAATGCTGTATTCGCAGGGAATTTCAATGCAGTCCCTCGGCATCACCGGGCACAGTTCCGCGATCCCCGAAAGGGATCCCCGAAAAAGCTGGCAGCTTTTTGCAGAAAACTATTTTCTTTTTCGTGGAACGCCGACGCGCGCCTGGTTCGACTACGAGCTAAGCGAGGTTTTTGGAATCACCGTGCCTCTCGACGGGAAAAACGGCCCGAAGATATACGACGAGATCGCGGAAAAGCTTCGATCACCGGAGTTTCTTCCGCGCGCGCTCTTTGAGCGTTTCAAAATCGAGGTGCTGGCAACCACCGACAAGGCAACGGACTTACTCGCACATCACGACGCGATTCGACATTCAGGATGGCGCGGCCGCGTGATACCGACCTTTCGTCCGGACGCGCTCTTTGCAATAGCCAGCCAGGGCTGGAAAGCAGAGGTGGAGACACTCGCCCGCGTTTCAGAAATCCCTATACACGATTTCGAGTCCTACCTGAATGCTATTCGGGATCGCCGGAGCTTCTTCAAGTCCATGGGCGCGACGGCAACTGATCATGGTGTCGAGTCAGCGACCACGGGGCGGTTGCCGGGCAACAGTCTCTCGGCTCTGTTCGCCAAGGCGTTTGCCGGCGAGTGCAGCATGGCGGACCAGGCGCGCTTCGAGGCACACATGCTCATGGAAATGGCGGGAATGTCAGTCGACGACGGCCTGGTCATGCAGATTCACGCCGGTGCCTTGCGAAACCATAATTCAGACTTGCATGCGAGCTTCGGACCGGACCGCGGCGGGGATATACCAGTCGCTTCCGAATTCACCAGAAACCTGCGTCCACTGCTGAACGAATTCGGGAGCGTTCCAGGATTTACCCTTGTGCTGTTTACCCTCGATGAATCCACCTACTCGAGGGAACTGGCGCCGCTCGCCGGTCATTATCCGGCGCTGCGTCTGGGACCGCCATGGTGGTTCCATGATTCCATGCAGGGAATGATTCGCTTCCGCGAGAGTATGACCGAAACTGCGGGCATCTACAACACTGCGGGATTCAACGACGACACTCGCGCTTTTTGCTCAATTCCCGCGAGGCATGACCTGTCGAGAAGAATGGATTCGAATTTTCTGGCGCGCCTGGTCTCGACGCATGTGATTGGAGAGTCCGAGGCACTCGAAATGGCCCGGAGCCTTACCTATGATCTGCCGAGAAAAACATATCGGCTCGATTCAACGCCGGAAGCTGGATCCCATGATTGATTCAATGGCCGATGTCGTGGAGAGCTTTCGCCGCTTTCGGATAATTCCCGTCATAGTGATTGAAGACCCGAAGGATGGGGCGCCGCTTGCGGCCGCATTGAGCGCCGGCGGACTGCCGTGCGCCGAAATAACGCTGCGCACGCCGCGCGCGCTTGACGCATTGCGCAGTATCTGCGATTCGCATCCCGACGTGCTCGCGGGGGCCGGTACTGTACTCAGCGAGAAGAACGCTCGCGATGCCCGCGCGGCGGGCGCCAGATTCGTCGTGTCGCCCGGATTCAATCGCAATGTCGTGGATTATTGCAGGACACATGGAATTCCCGTATTCCCTGGCGCATGCACGCCAACCGAAATAACTGCCGCGCTGGAAGCCGGGATGGATGTCCTGAAATTTTTTCCGGCTGAGGCCATGGGTGGCGTGTCGACACTCAAGGCGATTTCTGCTCCGTTCAGCGCAGTTCGCTTTATTCCAACGGGCGGCATTACCCCCGGCAACATCGCGAAATACATGGAGCTTCCCAATGTTGTTGCCTGCGGGGGTTCCTGGATGGCTCCGGCATCCTGGATCGCGGAAAAGCAATTTGAACGCATCACGAATTCCGTTCGCGAGGCACTGAACGGGCTTTCCTTACTACAGGATGAAAAACCCACATGACAAGGGTCGTGACATTCGGAGAGGTGATGCTTCGCCTCAAATCGCCGGGCGCCGAAATTCTTTTTCAGGGACAGAATCTCGAGGCAACATTCGGGGGTGCGGAGGCAAACGTGGCGGTCTCTCTTTCGCAATTCGGTATCAATGCATCTTTTGTTACTGCATTGCCGGCGAACCGCATTGGCGACGCGTGCCTGGCTGCAATCAACTCCTTTGGGGTGCATACCCTGCATGTTGTCCGGCAGGGAGGGCGCATCGGCGTGTATTTCCTGGAAGCAGGGGCGAACCAGCGTCCGTCGAAGGTCATCTATGATCGTGAAGGATCTTCCATCGCTACAGCAAAGCGCGGCGATTTCGACTGGGCTTCAATCTTCGAAGGCGCCGGCTGGTTTCATGTTAGCGGAGTAACACCGGCAATCAGTGCGTCGGCCGCGGAACTCACGCTGGAAGCGGTTGGCCAGGCTCGGAAGAGAGGCCTGAAGGTTTCCTGCGATTACAACTATAGAAAGAACCTCTGGCGGTATGGTAAGAAGGCGCCCGATGTAATGCGTGAGATTGTGGCGAACGCGCACATAGGCATTGCGAATGAAGAGGACTGTCAGATGTCACTGGGAATCGATGACAGTCAAAAGATTGAGAAGGGACCTTTGCGGGAAGACTATTACCGGGAACTCGCGGAGCGTGTACTTGGCGAGTTTCCCAATCTGGAAATGCAGGTGATTACGCTCAGGGAAAGTCACAGCGCGAGTTTCAATGGCTGGTCCGCTGTACTGCACAACCGGGAAAGATTTGTTACTGCCCGCAAATATGAAATCTCCGCCATCGTCGACAGGGTAGGGGCCGGAGATTCCTTTGCCGCAGGGTTCATCTATGGAATGCTGCACTACGCGGACGATGTGCGCGCTCTCGAGTTTGCCACGGCTGCGTCCTGCCTCAAGCATTCGATTGCCGGTGATTTCAATCGGGTGACCGTCGCGGACGTGGAGTCGCTTATTGCCGGTAATGACAGCGGACGGGTGCAGCGATGAAAAGCAGATTCCGCTGGACCATTGCGGCCCTGCTCTTTTTTGCAACAACCATCAACTATATCGATAGGCAGGTTCTGGGCATCCTCGCGCCCACCCTCCAGAAAGAACTAGGGTGGACAGACGTAGACTACGGTGCCATCGCATCCTGGTTTACGCTTGGCTACGCGTTGGGATATCTGGGTATTGGACGCCTGCTCGATCGAATTGGGACCCGGCTTGGTTTTGCAGCTTCGGTAACCGCCTGGAGCTTCGCGGCAATGGCGCATGCGCTGGTGACCTCTACCAGCGGGTTCGGGGCAGCGAGATTTGCCCTCGGTCTTGGCGAATCCGGCAATTTCCCGGCGTCAATCAAGGCGGTGGCGCAGTGGTTTCCTTTGCGCGAACGTGCCTTCGCCACCGGAATTTTCAACGCTGGATCCAATGTCGGGGCACTCGTTACCCCTATCGTTGTTCCGATTGTTGCCCTTACATGGGGATGGCGAGCCGCGTTCATCATTACGGGGGCTCTCGGTTTTATCTGGCTGGCGCTCTGGCTTGCCGTATTCCGGTCTCCTGAAAATCACCCACGAGTTTCCTCTGAGGAGCTTGCCATCATTCAGAGCGAGCCCGCGGAGTCGACCCGGCCAGTTCCCTGGCTGAGCGTGCTCAAATATCGGCAGGCATGGGCATTTATCGCGGGAAAGCTGATAACCGATCCAGTATGGTGGTTTTACCTTTTCTGGCTTCCAAAATTTCTGGACGCACGCTACGGCGTGAAACTCGCCAAGGTCGCCCTTCCGCTCGTGGCAATTTACCTGCTGGCAGACGCCGGTTCGGTCGGCGGGGGCTGGCTCTCGGGATTTTTCATCAGGAGAGGTTGGTCACTAAACCGCGCTCGCAAAACGACAATGTTGATTGCCGCGGTTTCGATAATTCCGACGATGCTTGCGCCCTCGATGCCTACCCTCTGGGCAACGGTTGCAATAGTGGGAGTAGCTGCAGCTATGCATCAGTGGTGGTCGACTAACCTGTTTACCCTTCCCAGTGACATGTTTCCCCAGCGCGCGATTGGGACTGTCGTGGGAATGGGCGGGTTCGCAGGAGCTGCGAGCGGATTTTTCTTTCAGCGCCAGGTCGGGAAAGTTCTCGAGTCGAACGGGCATAACTATACTCCGATCTTCTTGTTTTGCGGCCTTGCATACGTGATTGCGCTTGCGGTTGTCCATCTTCTAGTGCCCCGAATGCCAAAGGCCGAGTTTACGGAGGACCTGGCAGGTGCTTAGGCATTAGGTGTGCAGTGTCATAACGCGAACAGTCCGGACTTCTGACGTGAATCGCCCCAAAGAGGCACCCGATGGCACGCTCAAAAAAAGAAACCCCAAAGGGGTCTGGATCGAAAAACGCAGTTGTTGCTTCACTGCTCCGCGAGCGAATTCTCAACGGTTTGACCCTGGGGGTTTTGCGGGCGGGTGAAAGACTGCCGGGAGTCCGCACGTTGGCTCTCGACTTTGGTGTTGGCCCGCGTGCCGTGCTTTCAGCATGCCGGATTTTGGAAGCGGAGCGGTTGATAGAAAGACGCGATCGTTCTGGAATGTACGTCGCAGCAAATGCGTCTCCGTACTCGACCGGCGAGTCGAGCCACTCCGAGTGGCTTGCGACCGTCCTGATAGAGGGGCTCAAGCGCGGTTTTCCGGCTCCGGCGCTTGCGTCCCAGTTGCACGACGTTTTCGGTGAGCGCCGCTTTCGCGCGCTAGTGGCAGATTCAAATGACGACCAGTTGTGGTCGCTCGCCGACGAACTGGTGCGCGACTATGGCGTCGACCCGGTTTCTCTGGATCTGGACTTACTTGCTTTGGGAAATGAGTTTCCTGATCCGCTGGTCCCGATCGATGTGGTCATCACAACGTCCTTTCAGACGGATGCGGTCAAGGCGCTCGCGAAGCGGCTTGGAGCTCCAGTGCTCTCTCTGACGATGTGCACTGGACTATTTTCCGAAGTTCGCAGGCAGCTTGTCCGAAAACCTGTGTATTTCGTAGTATCCGATCCCCGGATGGCCAGAAAGCTGGCCGGAATCTTCGCCACGGCTGACGGGGCCGAGAATCTTCGCACCGTAGTTCAGGGGCGCGAAGATGTCGATGCGATACCGGAGGCTGCGCCAGTTTACATCACCCGGCTTACGCGAACAAAAATGCAGGGGTCGCCACTTCTCGACCGTTGTCTTCCGGAAGAACGGGTTTTTTCCGCCGAATCCGCACGAGAACTGCTAGCGCTTGTAGTCGGCAAGCGCATGCAGAATTCGTTCACTCAGACAATGAAAGGCGAGGCGATCGCAAGCACCTGAGCCATCGTCAGTGGTTCGTCGAAGGCCTCGGTAACAGCAGCAGTTCCGCCCACGTTTGCACCCAGGCCGGCGGCATTCACTCCGTTGTGCGTCGTGTTTTCCTCGCCGGCATATGTCGGCTGGCTGGCCGCCGGGAGATCGCCGCGATCTGCGTTCGTTATCCAGCCCTTTTGCCCGCGTAACCGCCTGATCTGGCACGCGTGCCTTGCCTCAACGGAATGAATTTGCAGAGCAGCGGTCAGCACGCCTGCATTCGAGGCGACAGCGCCGGCTTGCCCTTTGTACGCGCGCACCCCGGTGTCTTCGAAAGTCTGCGCAATGGCCATGAAAGTGGCCTTATTGGTAAAGACATCGGGGAAAGCACCGCGAGCAGTGAAGTCAAAGGTCGGTTTCGCGACCGGGGTCCCCTGCAGGCCGGAGATTGCTGCCTTGAGAAAATTGACATGCGACGTTTCGTGCATGCTTATCTGCAGGATTGCGGTGCGCTCGGCGGGACTAAATGCGGCGGCGACTGGTCGCGCCAGGCCGGTGCGATAAAACTCGTCTTCGAGATACTCGAGCGTCAGGGCAAAATTGAGCACGCCGATAATGGATGTAACGCTTTGCGCACCCGCACTGGTGGCGAGGGCTGCAAGGGCCAGGGGAACGGTAGCGATCTTGAGACCCGTCAGAGCTGCCGAGCCGAATGTAATTCCTCTGCTCAATGCATCCCGTCGTGTCAGGAGCTGGCTCGCAACCTCCGGATCGATCGATTCGAGAATTGGATGATGTTCGTTCATGATGCAGTATCTCCGAAAGTCTTGGGTTAGGAAACGAGGCGAATTGGCGTCTTCACGAAGGTCGAAAGTCCGCCAAGGACAAGGCCCGGCTCGGTCGCTTGATCGAGTCCCGAAAGCGGCTCGACAACGTCATCACCAGCGAAATCACGGGAACCGGGGTTTAGCAGATCGCGGATTGCCGCCGCATGCCTCGCCTCGACGGACACAATCTTTCCGGCAACGAGGAGATTGTTCAGGTCCTTGAGAAGTTTTCCGGAGCCGTTGTATGCGGAAACCCCGATGTCCTCGAACACCTTCGCTGTCTTGA
>JACDDZ010000116.1 GCA_013816695.1 Gemmatimonadaceae bacterium | reverse complement strand
AAATGACGCCCACTGAAGAACGCGAGCGCGCTGACCGGCTGCGCATCACCTACCCCGACCTCGCGACTGCACTGGACTCACTCCTGAGCTGAAAAGTTCGTAGAATGTCCGCGCGTCTTCTTACCAATTGAAACGGACGGAAGTAGAATCGGTCAATGCGCTCCCGCATTGCAGTCCTGGCTTCAGGTGGAGGATCGAACCTTCAGGCGATCCTCGACTATTTCAGCTCAAAAGGTGAGCAGCGGAGCGCAGATGTCGTTGCAGTAATCTCCGATCGCACTGGTGCATTCGCGCTCGAACGGGCACGATCGAGCGACATCGAGGCGGTGGTTCTTCCATACGCTGACCATGGGGCACTTGAAGAGACACTTGTGTCCCGTGACGTCGACCTTGTTGTACTGGCCGGGTATCTCCGGCTCCTTCCACCCTCAGTCATACACAGGTTCAGGCACAGAATCGTGAACATTCATCCCGGTCCACTTCCCCGATTCGGCGGACCCGGCATGTACGGTGAGCGTGTTCACGCTGCCGTGATTGCAGCGGGCATCCGGGAGAGTGCCGTCACTGTGCATGCCGTCGAAGAAGAGTACGACAGCGGAGCCATCCTGGCGCAGTGGCCAGTCTCGATCATGGACGGGGACACGCCTGAATCTCTTTCCCGTCGCGTCCTTGAAGTCGAACACATTCTGTATCCCCGCGTTATCGAACTTGTGCTCGCGCTCCTCGCATCCAACACGATTACCACATCCTGAATGCCAGTCGCACTCATATCTGTATCTGACAAGACCGGAATTGTGCCCTTCGCAAAGGCGCTCGTCGACAAGGGCTGGACGATTCTATCAACCGGCGGGACCGCACGCACATTGCGCGCTGCGGCAATTCCCACAACCGACGTCGCCGACGTAACAGGGACGCCGGAGATGCTCGAGGGTCGCATAAAAACGCTGCATCCAGCAGTACATGGCGGGCTGCTCGCTCGTCGTGACATGCCCGAGCACATGGCAGCGTTACGCGAGAATAAAATCAACACGATCGATCTTGTCGCCGTGAACCTGTACCCTTTTTCAGCCACAGCTTCCCGGGCATCATCCACGCCGGAGGAAGTGATCGAGCAGATCGACATCGGCGGACCTGCGATGCTGCGCTCCGCTGCCAAGAACTTTCAGTCAGTAACGGTCATCGTCGATCCTGCCGACTATGCTCGCGTGCTCGCCGGACTCGATGCAAACGATGACGACCTGGACCTGCGCCAGCTGCTTGCCGAGAAAGTTTTCAGCCACACAGCCTCGTACGACTCGGCAATTGCATTCTGGTTTTCTACGCAGCGGAAAGAGGATTTTCCGGACCGCATCTCTCTGCCACTTACCAGGCACCAGACCCTCCGATACGGGGAGAATCCCGGACAACGTGCAGCGTTCTACCTGGAGGATCCGATAGGCGGAATAGCAAACCTGAAGCAGCGCGGTGGCAAGGAGTTGTCATTCAACAACCTGCTCGACCTGGAAGGCGCGCTGCTCGCTACCGATCCGTTCGAGGATGAGACCTGCTGCGCTATCGTAAAGCACACAACACCCTGCGGCCTTGCAACCGGGAACTCAGCCGCCGAGGCGTTCCGGAAGGCGCTGGCCTGCGACCCGGTGTCTGCCTTCGGCTCGGTGATTTCTCTAACCGTTCCAGTTGACGGCGCGGCCGCAAGCGCGATAGCCAGCTTGTTTGTTGAATGTGTAGTAGCCCCTTCGTTCACTCCTGAAGCGATCGAGCTGCTCGGCCAGAAAAAGAACTTGCGCGTGCTCGAGGGCGTTGCGCGCTGGCGCGAGGACGCACTGGACTACAAGCGGGTGCGCGGTGGTCTCCTCGTTCAGGAGCGGGCGAAGTCAGCGAACAGCGATGCGGGATGGGCCGTAGTGACCAAGCGCCAGCCAACAGAGGAAGAATCGGCGGCTCTCAATTTTGCGTGCCGGTCGGTTGGCAGCATCAAGTCCAACGCGATCGTACTGGTCCGCGACGGCGCCACCATCGGAATTGGAGCGGGCCAGATGTCGCGCGTGGATGCAGCATTCCTGGCGGTCCACAAGGCTCGGCAGGCAGGGCATGCAACTGAAGGTTCTGTGCTCGGCTCCGACGCATTTTTTCCCTTCCGGGATGGCGTGGAACAAGCGGCAGAGGCCGGCGTCCGGGCTATCGTCCAGCCGGGCGGTTCAGTGCGCGATCAGGAAGTGATTGATGCCGCCAATGAACACGATATGGCAATGATTTTCACCGGGCAGCGGCAGTTCCGGCACTAGGCGACTAGCGAGGACTCGTCCTCAGAGGACCTCGGCGCACGAATTCGACTTCGCGCCAATCGAAGTTGACCTTCATGCCATCACCCTCGAACTCAACGATGCAGCGATCGGGCTGCTCGAAGACTTCGCGAACCACGCCGTATCTGCCCGTGTAATCGCCAGCCAGGTTCACCCGTACAATATCGCCAGCATTCATGACTAAGTTTGGTTGAGAGAAAGGCGGAGGGAGAGGGACTCGAACCCCCAAGCGCTTGCGCGCGGCGGTTTTCAAGACCGCTGCCTTACCAATTAGGACTATCCCTCCAGATTACCTGTGTAATTTACTCGTTCTGGCTGGCCTAAATCAACGAAGCACGATTTGTGCTCGAAGGCAATTGATTCTTTAGACCGAGGACGAATGGTGCGGTGGAAATCGAAGAAAAAGGCGCGAGCCGACATTGGCGACACGAGAGTGCGAAAGACGTTCGCCTGGATGCCCGTGGAATCCGAAGACGGATTCACCTATTGGATGACACCTGTCATACTCCACGAACGACTCATGCGAAAAATCCGGCGAAAGCGCGGTGGCTTCGTCGAGGAGTCCGAGAAGTGGGTGGCATTCAAGACTGAGCTTATCAAGGATTGACCTGCACGTCCCCAACTTTCGTCGCACTTGTCTGAAAGACGTGTAGCAATCGATGTAAGTGCGGATATCGGAGAGCGTCAGGGCTCGACGGGGCGTGCGCATGACGGTCACATCCTGGAGTACATTTCCTCGGCCAGCATTGCATGCGGATTCCATGCAGGCGATGCGAAGTCCATGCGCGAGACGGTCACCCTTTGCGCGGCCGCGGGCGCTGCAATGGGGGCGCATCCGTCCTATCTCGACAGGGACGGTTTCGGACGCATCGAGACAAATCTCAGCAGTGTCGAGATTCGTCGGCATGTGGGCCTTCAGGTGGTAATGCTGTCCGATATCTGCCGCGCCATGAACGTTCCCCTCAAATTCGTGAAGCCGCACGGAGCTCTGTACAACCGCGCCGCACGCGACCCTGCAGCCGCCGACGCCATTGCCAGTGCGATTAGCGAAATCGATCGCTCCCTGACGCTGCTCGGGCTGGCGGGCAGTGAGATGATTCGCGCGGCCGCTCGATTCGGGCTTCCTGTCGCTCGGGAAGCGTTCCTGGATCGGGCCTATAGTCCGCAGGGGACTCTCATTTCCCGCACCGTACCGGGCGCAGTTTTCACCGACCCTGAAGTTGTGGTACAGCGAGCACTCGACCTTGTGCACGACAATATTCTCTACGCGGTGGACGGGACGCCGCTCCGCATAGTGGCCGATTCACTCTGCCTGCATGGAGATGGCGCCCACTCGATCGAATTCGCGAAAGCTGTCCGGGCCGGCCTTGAAGCAGAGGGAATAGACGTCGCCGCATTCGCGGCGTGAGTGACCCGCGGATAATTCCGCTGGGCGAAAGTGCTTTCATCATTCGCCTTTCCGACCAGCTTGACCGGGCCGCGAATACGCGCGCTCGCGCGCTGGCCGATGCGATTGATGTTATGTCGCTCCCGGGAATCACCGACGTCGTCCCCGCAAACTGCAGTGTCGGCGTTTACTTCGAAAATCCCGCAAACGCAGCCGAATTAGAGCAGACGCTCGCCGGAGTACTGAGAGCCGAAGCGCCCGGGAACCCTGCCGCAGAATCAATCACCCACGAAGTGCCCGTTAATTACAATGGTCCGGATCTGCCGGGCGTAGCTGAAGTCTGCGGCCTTCCCGTGTCCCGGGTCATCGAGATTCACAGCAGCGTCGAATACCAGGTATTCGCGATAGGATTTGCGCCGGGTTTCGCGTACATGGGTGAGGTGGACGAACGCATCTCCGTACCGCGGCGCGGTCAGCCGAGAACGAGAGTCCCCGCGGGCTCAGTCGCGATAGCCAACCGGCAGACAGCAGTGTATCCCTTCGAGACACCCGGCGGCTGGAACCTGCTCGGTACAACCAGCGTACTCCCTTTCGACATTGGGCGGGAACCTGCCGCACTATTTCGTGTTGGCGATCGAGTGAGGTTCCGGCCTTCATGATTAAGGTCGTGCGCGCGCCCGCACATCTCGCAGTTCAGGATGCCGGTTTCTCAGGTCAGCGGAGAATTGGGCTTCCGCGGGCAGGAGCTATGGACCTTTCGGCCCTGGCCCTTGGGAACATGCTCGTGGGAAATGTGCCGGGCGAGGCGGCGCTGGAATGGGCAGTGAACGGTGGCACCCTTCGGTTTGATCGCTCCGTAACAGTCGCTCTTACAGGTGCGCGTCCGCGCGGCCGGGTTGGAAACCGGATGCTCCAGCTAAATACAGCACTCGAAATTCCAGCTGGAACCGTCCTGGAAATCGACCGGATAGTGTCCGGGCGATTTCTTTATATCTCCCTTTCGCCATCACTCGACCTGGATGCAGTACTCGGGTCTCGCTCCACCTATGCACCGGCCAGGATCGGTGGCTTCGAGGGACGCCGGTTGCGAACAGGCGACCAACTCCCCCTGCAAGCCCCGGCCGCCAAAAATTCGGGCAGGGCACCTGCAATTCCCAACTATGCTGCTTCAATAATTCGTGTGATGCGCGCACCGCAAAGTGGTGTGCTCGGGGGACGTCTCCTCTCCCATTTGCTCAAGAATTCATTCACCATTTCCGCGGCGTCGGATCGCATGGGTTACCGCCTGGAGGGACCGGCGGCGGACGTGACCGGACTTCTCCAGATCCTGTCGGAACCGGCTTGCGAGGGTGCCATCCAGATTACCGACTCGGGAACCCCGATCGTCCTGATGGCCGATGGCCCCACAATCGGGGGGTACAACAAGATCGCCGTAACTGTGCCGGCCGACCTCCCAATCCTTGCCCAGAAAAACCCGGGCGAGGCAGTCCGCTTCACCCTGATTTAGGGCCCTCCAGACCAGCCAGCGAGAACGGCGCGGCTTCTGCATCTGATCTGTGCCGAACGCTTATCAGGTGGAGACAATGGACACGACGGTCAATCAGGCGGCAGGAACTGCCCCCTTAGGTAGTACGGATGCATTCGACAGCGAATTTTCCTCGACGGGCGATTCGTCGACGAACGGAACCAATGGGAAGGTCGACAGCGTAAAGCAGGCTGTAACCAGCCGCGTGCAGGCCGGAGCTGAGTGGCTCAAGGATCGCGACGTTCAGCAGGTCAAGGACACCCTGGAAACGCAGGTTCGCGAGCACCCTGTTCGCACGCTTTTGGTGGCGCTGGGCGCAGGCTACCTGCTCGGAAAAGCGCTCAGGAAGTAAGGCGATGCCCGCAACGGTTACCGATGCACGCGGAATAGGCGAGCTCGTTCGCGGAGTCGCCGAGGACGGCGCTTCGCTGGCACGCAAGGAAATTCATCTCCTTCGCATCGAGCTCGCTGAAATTGTTCGTGGCATAGGCCGGGGCACCGCAATGATGATCGCTGCCGCCGCGCTCGGAATCATCGGCCTCCAGATTTTCGTGTTTGGAATCGTGCTCCTGCTCGGCGAGGAGCTGCTGCGCGGGAAATACTGGCTCGCAGCATTTCTCAGCACAGGAATTTGCGCAGTTCT
>JACDDZ010000115.1 GCA_013816695.1 Gemmatimonadaceae bacterium | reverse complement strand
CTGATTTCGCGAGAGAGTCGCAGGCTGCCGCTGGAATCCCCAAGCGGATGGGCAGCTCCTCTCGTGGTATGCCCCGGAGCGCCGCAAAACGAAGGAGCTGCAGAAGCTTTTCCGAAGACGGCGGCTCAGCGATCGATTCCTTGGTGGACCCGCGCGCCGGATGTGGATCAACGACTATTCCACCGCCGATGGTAGCGGCGGGACTGAGAGACCGGACCACAAAACGATCACCCGAACGAGCGACCAGGGGCGCCTTGAGCGAGAGAATCGCATAGTCTGAGTTGAGCGCAGCGCCAGCAAGGGGAAAACGAACTCGTGCTGGAATGGCGGACGTTCCGAGATGAACCTGGACGATTCTCCCCTTCGTCACGGCAGCTCGAAACTCTTCGGTCACTGTGAGACGTGCAGCCAGGCGAGTGGTTGGCTTCCAGTCGGTGCTGTCAACGAGTACGTCACCCCGCTGGGTGTCTTCGACAGCAATATTTGAAAGTGCAATTGCGCAGCGATTCCCTGCTTCCGCACGCTCCACGACCGCGCCGTGTGTTTCGACGCGGCGAACGCGTGCCTCTTTCCCCGACGGGAGCAGGCGAAAGTTGTCACCCGGCCGAACGGATCCACTCCAGATGGTTCCGCTTACAACTGTTCCGGTTCCGCGGATACTGAAAACGCGGTCTATCGGCATGCGAAACAGATCCGCACCCTCGCTCGGCGCAACTTCCCGGAACGCTACTGCCAGTGCAGCGCGAAGATCTTCGATCCCGTTTCCAGTGACGACCGAAACTCCAATGACTTCTGGCGGGCTGGCCTGCTGGGCTGCGACGAGCGCGCGTACATCTTCGGCCACCAGGTTCGCCCAGTCGGCGTCGACAAGATCAGTTTTGGTCACTGCCACGACTGGGACTGGCACATTCAGCAGCCGAAGAATCTCCAGATGCTCACGTGTCTGCGGCATCACCCCCTCATCGCCGCTGACAACCAGCAAGCCGAGATCGATTCCTGTCGCGCCCGCGAGCATCGTCTTTATGAACCCTTCATGCCCTGGAACGTCAACGACGCCGACAATGCCCACATCGTCAAGTTTCAGTGGAGCAAATCCGAGATCAATCGTGATGCCGCGCTTCTTCTCCTCAGGCAGACGATCGGTATCGACTCCGGTTAGCGCGCGAACAAGTGAGGTTTTTCCGTGATCGATATGTCCCGCGGTTCCGAGGATCACCCGTCACCCCATCGCTCGCGCTCCCAGACGTGGAACGCACGGAGAGGACGGTCTTCGCTAAGGTGTTCCTGAACGAACTCGCGCAGCAGGCGCTGATGCGCGCGCTGCTCGAGATCTGTCAGCTGGATTGTGCGAGATGCGTCAAGCCACAGGCTGATTGTCGCTCGCGCCGAAGCGGGAAGGCGGCGCACTCCAGCCACCAGAGCTCCGCACTTTGTGCAAAGCACACCGCCCGCCCTGTGCGAAAACAGAGCATCGCTTTCGGCTGGAATTTCTGCGTGGCAGCCGGCGCAAATGTCGAGTGCGGGAGTGAGTCCCAGCGCAGCGACAAGCCTCCATGCTCCTGCGACAGCAGTCTGTACGGTTTCATCTGTGGGGGCTTCAGCGAGCTCATCGAATACATGGCTCGCAACGTCGAAGAGGTGGGGCCCGGACTCCTCTCCTACAAAACGCATCACCAGCTCCGAGATGACAGCCGCAGCAGTGAATCGCCCGATGTCCTGCGCGAGTCCTGCCCGTGAGCGCGTAATCTCCATGTTGTTCAGGTTGTGAAGGTCGCGCTGCGGCTTGATGCTGATTTCTGCGAGGCCTTCAGCATACAGATCCATCCCTGAGCCATACCGCGCGCGCGACCGCTTTGCGCCGCGCGCGAGAACAGACACCACACCTGCGTCGCGTGTCAGGAGCCGCACGATGCGTGAGGTCTCCAGATAGTCGAAAGCGTGAAGGACTATCGCGTCCGTGGTCAGGGCGTTCATGCTACAACGTTAACACCCCGCGATTGTTATCTCTGCTGCGACGCCCAGCGAAGACCCACATAAACCGTTCTTCCTGGCGCCTCGAATCCGATAACGTCCATGTATCTGGTGCCAGTCAGGTTCTCAGATCGAACCGTCGCCGCCCAGTTTCCCAGGCGAACCGATTGCAGCCCCACCGATCCCGCTACATCAACCCTCGTGTACGCGTCCAGCGTGAGCGTGGGTGAGGGGAACTGCGCAAAGTCGATGTCGGGCCTGCGTCCCACGCGATTGACGACTGCAGATACTTCCCATAAGCGTCGCGCCACTGACACCGACAGATTTCCAGAGTGAGTGGGACGGCGAATAAGAGCATCTCCCACCTTCAGGGATCCTGAGTAGGAACCATCGAGACTCGTCACCCGGGGACGGACCTCGGAGTAATTGGCGCGAATGAGAACGCCACGGAGCCCGGCGTTCCACGCTGACGGATCAATGCTCGCTTCGACCTCCGAGCCGTTCGCGGTGGCGGCTGCAAGATTTGCATAGCTGCCCTTGAACGCTGGCGGTCCCCCGGCAACGTACTGAATCATCTGCATGAACTTCTGCCTGAAAAGTGTTCCTCCGAACGTGACACCAGGTGTTATGGACTGCTCAACGCCGACCTGCCAGGTCGAGCTGCGCTCAGCCCCGAGATCTGGACTCGCGAGCGTATACAGGGTCGACCGGAGCTGCGAGAATGAAGGCGCATTGAACGCGGTGCCATAGGATGTGCGCAAGCGCGTGTCTCGCAGCGCCTGAATGCTCACTCCGGCCGCGTGCGTCTCAAAGTTTCCGAAATCCGAGTTGCGGTCGAGGCGCCCGCTGAGAGTGTAGGAAACTTTTCCAGAAAGATTTCCCAGGAGCTCGGAATAAAAAGCAGCGTTGGTGCGTGCAGCACTGAAGGAGCCCGTTTCTTTCCAGGTACCAGCCAGTGGACGCTCAAGGTTTGCAGCAGCCTCTCGTTCCCGTTGATATGCGGCACCGACACTCAGGTTGGCATCTCTCGAAAGATTTGCGGTAATCCGCGCGTCGCCAAAGCGGCGGAATACGACAGACCGTGAAGCAACGTTGACGCGTTTCGTCGACCCGAAGGGCACAACTATGTCCTCAGTGAGATCCCGGATGTCATTGCCGCCTCCTGAAATGACGGTTCGCATGCGCGCCGTGAGATTGCGTTCGGCCTGGAGCGAAGTAATGAGCCGATGCTGCACCCGGTAGGAGTTAGTGTCGACAGGAGCCCCGGTATAGTCGGTGGGATAATGATATTCTGCCGTCGTGTAACGAGTGACAAAGCGGAAATTTGCGACGTTATCGACAGGTACACTCAGTGATCCGCTGAGAGTGCCATTCTTGTACTCGTTGTTGAACGGGTGGAGTCCATTCGTTTGATGAAGTCCGCCACCTAGAGCATACGCCGAAGTGCCCGCCTGCCCCGCTGTCGAAAGCTCGATCTCGCGCGTGCCAAGCGATCCCGTGCGAGCCGATGCCGCGGACCGTGCTACCCCGCCGCCAGCCTTAGTGAAGATCTGAATCACGCCCACAACCGCATCAGCACCGTGGACGACACTCGACGGACCACGAACGATTTCAATTCGCTCGATGTTGTCGGTCGTAAGGTGACTGAGATCGATATACCCGCCAGGTGCGTTCAGCGATACTCCGTCGAGCAGCACCTTTGTGTACCGGCTTTCTCCGCCGCGAAGAAATACCGAGCTGACGGAACCTTGCGAGCCATTCTGCACAATGGAAACTCCGGGTGCTTCGCGAAGTGCATCGACTACCCGAGTAATCCCCTTCCGCCGGAGCTCTGCGCCGGAAATGATCGTAACCGGCACCCCAAGCTTCGCTTTGTTGCTGGGCGATTTTGTCGCACTGACAATGACATCCGGAAGTTTGGCGCTGTCCGCTGCCTGCGCACCAATAATTCGCGGGAAGGAGGCTGCCACGACCGAAATTTTCAGGAGCGTAAGGATTTTCATAAGGTTTGTGTTGGTTGGTTTCTGCGTGCCGGCCGCCGCAGCGGAAAAAGCGCCGGAGCGCCAATCACTGCGTCACGCATGACGTGCAGCGGCCAATCAAAGACTTTTTCCAGTATCTCCGGCTTCATCACATCTTCGGCCGTTCCTGCGGCGACTAGTTTTCCTTCGCGCAGAAGGACGATTCTGGAAGCGAATCGTGAAACGAGATTCAGTTCGTGCGAGACAACAAGCACGGCCAAGCCCTCTGTTGCCAGACTGCCAAGCAGTTCGAACAAGGCCATCTCATGTGAAATGTCCAGGTACGTTGTGGGCTCATCGAGAACTATCGCCCTGCTCTCCTGCGCCAACGCACGCGCAATGCGAACCCGCTGCCATTCGCCGCCGGAGAGCTGATCGGTCTTCCGTGCACCGAATGACTCAACTTCAGCTCGCTGCATAGCGCCCTCAACTGCTTCCGCGTCCCGACTCGATGCGTTCCTCCACAGTCCGAGCCGGGGATATCGCCCGAGCCCCACATACTCCTCAACGGTGAGTGGAAACACCGGGTCTTCACGCTGCGGAAGGATTGCAACGGCAGTCGCGATGTCGTGGGCAGACATCCTGCGGATATCATTTTCGCCTATGGTAATCGTGCCTTCACTGAGCTCGATTCGTCCCAGCATCGCGCGGACAAGCGTGCTCTTTCCGCTGCCATTGGGTCCGACTACTGCCGTCACTTCGCCCGGGAAGGCATCGAAGGTTACGCCGTCAACCGCGCGCCGTCCTCCCTTCGCATACACAGCCGACACGTTGCGAAAGCCAATCACGTGATCTTCCTCAGCTGTCCAAGGAAAAACGGGACGCCAAGCAATGCGGTTATGGCACCCAGCGGAAGCTCTCCTGGCGGAAGCAGCGTGCGCGCGACGATGTCCGCGGCTACCACCAGTCCGGCTCCAACCAGAGCCGAGCCGAGCACGAGCGGCCGGTGGCGCGTCACGCCGAGTGCGCGCACGATGTGAGGAACAATCAGTCCGACAAATCCAATCAATCCCGCCGCCGCGACCGTTGCCGCTGCGACGAGTGCTGCGAGCAGAAATGCCCGCTGTGCGGCACGATCGACGTTCACACCCAGAGCTGCCGCTGCCTCTTCACCGAGCGCAAGAAGATCGATCTCGCGCGCATAAATGATGAGCGCGCCGCCACCAACGACCAGGTACATTGCCAGCCACTTTATTGCGGGCCAGTCCGAATCCGACAGTGACCCCATCATCCACCAGAGCGCACCACGAATTGTGTTTGGAGGCGCATTGGCCAGAATCACCATGATTACAGCGTTTGCAAACGCACCGATGATCACGCCAGCCATGAGCAGCGTTCGTGGATCACCGCGCGTGGACCGTGCGGCACGCGCAACCAGAAGGGCAAGCAGGACCGCGGATGTTGCGCCGACGAATGCTGCCAGTGCCACAGCCCGCGGGTCCGACGCTCCCACTGCGAATGCCAGCACTGCGCCCACAGCCGCTCCTCCGGATACGCCGAGCAGATATGGCTCGGCGAGCGGATTGCGGAGTGTCCCCTGCAGCGCGGCTCCGCTCATCGCCAGTCCCGCACCCACCAAAACTCCCATGACAACGCGCGGAAAACGCAGTGTTTGAACAATCGCGACCGTCGTGGGATCACCGCTTCCAAACAGGGCGCTCAACGCATCCGACGCACGGATCGGAATAGTGCCGAGTATGATGCCGGCGAGCATTAGCGCAACGACTGTCAGAGTTACGAAAACCCAGATGCCCGCGCGCGACCGATTCATTTCGCCAGGGTGGGGTGCAGCAGGCGCGCGATCGCCCATGCAGCTTCACCGAGTTTCACACCCGGGCGTCCCACAACCATGGTGTCGAGGACGAGGACGCGGTTTGCGCTCACCGCAGGAACCTGCCGCCATCTCTGGTCATTGAGCATGG
>JACDDZ010000114.1 GCA_013816695.1 Gemmatimonadaceae bacterium | reverse complement strand
GCGTCGAGAAAGACGCTGGGCTGGACAGAATTACTTTTTATCTGATCACCCTTCATTACCGGAGAGGAAGCAGGATTTTGGACCGCTAGTACAGTCCCACCGCCGAATGAG
This sequence comes from Gemmatimonadaceae bacterium, assembly GCA_013816695.1. Next base: position 5,816 of record JACDDZ010000114.1, on the reverse strand, counting down.
TGGCGAGCGCATACACCGCCCCAAGATCCTCTCCGCGAGCCTCGTTTCCGTCCAGGTAGGACTTCGTGACGCGATCGATGTATTCACGGTCAAATAGCGCTGGATCCAGTAGCTCCGCGAAGCTCGCATTCTTCAGGGTGTCCTTGAAGACATCTGTCAGCGACGATGCGTGAAGCAGCTCACCAGCAATGCTGAACCCGTGCACTACATCGTAAGTGTAGGAGTGCGGACCGACCTGAAGATGCGTCGGGTAGTCGATCTTGTTTGAAAGCATCCATTTAAGCGGATACTTGGTCGAGTTGAGGTTCAGTCCCCGCCCCCACGATTCCGGCATTACCGACAGAAAACTTATCAGCGCGGAATCATGAAACGGATTTGCGAGAACAACACCCCGCGAGTCAGCCATGACTTCCCTGGCTCGCACCGGGGTGGACTGCCAATAGAACGAGTTGTACAGATGGAGGTACCAGGAGTACACATTCTCCGGCTCGAATCCGCGAACATCGTCGAAGTAGGTCCGGTCTGACTCCGCCGTGTACTTCTCGCGACCCGCTTCGGTCAGAAGCGTGGAGTTCCGCAGCGAATAGAAGGGAGTGCGATTACTGCGCAAAAACAGGCTGTGAAGAATCTGCTTATTGATTCCCGCCTCGTCCTTTTTCGGTGTATCGAAATGCGCGTCCGGTGAGATGTTCCGGATCAGGTTCCATACAGGATCCTTCTCCTGGATTCCGTCGTACAATTCACGAATAAAGGTCGGACCGTAGAGAAATGTCGCCATCTTGTCGGCGTATTCGCGGAATTCGTGCGATGCCGGGTGGAACATCGTGACGAGCTGAGAGAAGCCGAAATTGTGGGCACCGTCGCTGCCCTCGCCCGTAAAGAAAACGGAATCGTTTGCGTAGTTCTTTGCGACGTGAGCGTACATTCGGTGGTTCCCCAGTCCACTCAGCGACATCATCTGGTTGGACCGGAGATCCTTGTGTGCCTCAGCGAAATACTTCGACCCGTTCACACCGAAATCGTATTCCACTACGTCGAGCGGTACCCCGTAGTAGGCTGCAACAGCGCTTGCGCGGTCGATTTCAAACTGGTTGATCACCCCGGAGCGACCGGTGTAGCGCAGACGGGCGATTACCCCGCGGACCTTTTTATTGCCATAAAGGTGGACAAGGGTGCCAAGAATCGACGTGGAGTCCCATCCCGACGAGAGTGATACAAGGTTCATCTGTTCGGACGCGCGACTACGAATTGCCTCGAGGAAAATCTCGAAATACCGCTCCAGATCCGCATCCTCGTATTGCACGAAAGGCGAGGCGATGAAAGGGTCCCTGGAAATCTCAATCTGACCGTTTTGGATGCGGAGCACCTCTCCTACTCCCAGGCGGCGCACATCCTTATAGTATGTGTGTTTTTTCGCCGGTCGCGAGCCGTAAACCGTGAGCGAGTGCGCGGCCGCGATCTGGTCGAGACTGCTGCCGCCCTGGGCAACGGGCAGGAGGCTGAGATTCGATGCCACTACCGTTTCCTTGTCACTGACTTGGTAGTAAACGTCGATTTTTCCAAACTGATCCGTCCACGCTGCAACCGACTTGTCGGCTCCCATGCGAATAACGACGAACCTTCCCTCGATTTGCGGGAGGTCACCCGTGCGCTCAAACAGCCGCAAGTGCTCCGGTGAGCGCGAAGCCTTTGAGATTGAGCCGTCAGTGTTTCGAATGCCGACGAGCTGTCCAATCAGGAAATATTCAGCCCCGTCTGTACCCTTCCATTGAAACAATGGACTGCTTCCCTCCACACGAAGCTTCCCATTTTCCGAAAGAAGCCCAAGTGAGCCGCTCTCTGCCTTATTCGCACTTTCCGAGTAACGAATCCTGAAACCTGTCATACGCTTTTTCCCGGGGTTTCCTTGACGACCGTCGAGGTAGTCGCACCGAATTCATTTACCGGCGGCATCGAAGTGAAGTGAAGAAGCTTGCGAATATTCGTGGGGAGGTTTTTGGCTTGTCCTTCCGTGAAATTCTCGGTGAAGCGGAAGTAGGGCTTCATGAACCATGGCCCGTACATGTTGAATGCGGACCAGCGAGACACGGGTGTAGGAGTTCCGACCTTGTGCCACATTGCGGAATCGAAGAACACGAGCGAGCCCGCCGGTGCCTGCAGCGTCTCGTGCTCGAGTTCGGCGTTCCTCTCCTTTGGCTTCTTGTAACGGAGGTGCGACGTCGGGATGTAATGAGTTGCGGCATTCTCTGGCGTAAACGCCTCAATAGCCGTGGCCGCATAATAGCTCATCGATGGCTGGTACAGGTTTCCTTCTTGGTCGCACACCTTTGAATCGATGTGCCAGCCGGCACCGGACGTCTTTACTCCCTCGGGAAGGTCCGGACGTACCTGCGGGTTGCGAGCAGACGGCGAGATAAGGACATAGTCTTCGTCGATCAGCTCGGTCATCACAGCGTCAATCAGCGGATTGAGAACAAGGGGATACAGCTCTTCGTTCTCAACGAAGAAGTTATACATGACCTGCTGGCTTCGTGAGCCGAAATATTTTCCGGACTTGAGCCTGCGATCAAGGGCTTCTTTCAGTACGCGAACGAAAGTGTCGCACTGCTCCTTGCTAAAGAATTCGGGAACAATGCACACTCCCCTTTTCCTAACTTCGGCGACGACCTCAGCGGCGAGCGCAGTAGTTTCGTCTACGGTTGCAACTGCGGAACTGGTCATAACTCCTCTTGGGTTTACTGGTTTACAGCGGGGGCAGGTTTCCGAAATCCAATTCCAAGCAGCGACTTGGACTGGCCTTTCAAAAACCGCGGAATTAAACGGGACGCCTGGCCCCTGAACGGGATCAGACGCGCCAGCTGAAATGCATATGGAGCGCGCCACATCCAGGCGGGTTTGCACACAAGCCAGGGAACAACATCCACTCCGTCGAACCCGAAGCTTGTAAGGAGGTAGCCGAGCGACTTCTCGGTGTATGGCCTCAAGTGTGTTGGGTCGTCGAAGAAATTGCGATAACTGTATCGCCAGTTTGGCGTGACGATAATAAAAGCCCCACCCGGCTTGAGCACGCGCAGCGTCTCACGAAGGAGCTTTGCCGGTTCCCGCAGATGCTCGATCACAGCGACCAGAGTCACCACGTCGAAGTGTGCGTCCGGCAGCGGAAGATCATCACTCTCGAAGTCGAGGCCGTCGGTGACGTCAAGGCCGACGGCTTCGAGTCCATTCGCCGTGGCGACATCCACGAGCGCACCGCCCGCTGAACCAAGATCGAGCAATCGCTTCCCCGGTGTCATTCCGGACGAATTACACGAGACGAGCAGTCTGTCGAAGGTGCGAAATACCCGTTCCTTCAGGACCAGTTGCGCAGTGCGGCCGTACTTCTCCGTTGCCAGCAGCGCGCCAAGGTAGGGAGTAGGCGGAGCAACAGTGCCTGCTGACCCGGCGTTTTCCGGCGAATCGGAATTTCTGGTCACCGCTGGAATCTCACAAAAACAAAAATAGGCGCGCGGGCGGAGGCATTGGTCGTCACTGTATCGTCAGAAATTTAGCACCATCCTGTGTGCATTTTTTGCCGCGTGTTCGGCCGTGGGCGGCTGGATGGAAAAACCCACTTTCTCGTACGCACGGATAGCCTGTTCATTCTCCCGACTCACACCCAGGATGATCGTTCTGACGTTCCGTCTTTGCTTGAGCCACTGCATGCTGGCTTCGAGAACTTCGGGAGTAACGCCCTTTCCGCGAAAGGAGGGATCTCCAATCAAGACTCCCATCACGGCGGTGCCCGCAGCTTCATCAACCGGTTCATACTTCAAGTTTCCGATATGAGCTCCCGAGTCCCTGTCGAAGATTCCTAGGAAGACAACATCGTCTCGTGCGACCTTTTCCCTGATGTAATCCTCAAGATCCGTCAGCCGCGACGTAGTTGATGCCGCCTCGATGTACTTCTGCGCCGACAAATCACTGAACCAGCTTAGATAACTCTCGGTAGCGTCCGCCGGTGTGAGCGAACGCAGCACAAAGCGCGGAGTGTCGATCGTGACGGATGAGGTCAATTCTCGAGCATTCCATTGGTGAGCTGCGTGTGTGCACTGACCGGGCTTTGCACCGTGCGCCCATACAGGGGTGCACGCCGCAGGATTGGCTCACCCTGAAGCTCGGGTACGCGCCGAAGCGCAGTATTTTCCTCGCTGAGAACTTCACCCGCAGCGAGATCGCGTTTTGCGACCGCAACCTTCAGCACCCGCCGCCGGTAATCCTGCTCGATATCGGTCAGCGAAAGATCGCCGTCGCCTATTGCCACGGAGGTACGCCTCACAAGAGCCACGAAGGCACTGAAGTCCGTCACCGAGAGGGCCGATTCTGCATCCTCGAGCTTGAGAGCAGCGTCAAGCGTCAGGTGCTTTTCCAGATGTTGAACGCCGTATGCCAGAGCCATGAGCGGAATCACAAACCGATCAGGGCTCGCCGCATCTGTATGGTCCTCAAACCCGAATACGAATCCGGGAAACCGGTGCATCAGAGCACCAATTTTCGCAAGATTGTTCTTGTCGATCGGTGTGGGCGACGCCTGAAAACCATAAGTGAACGCGACCTCACCCGGGCTGAAATGGTGCCGTTCGAGAAACGAATCGATTTCGTCAACAGACAGCCCGCCAACCGACATATAAACCGTGTCAAAGCTGCTTTTGGCGGTTGTGATCAGCTCATCACAGAAGAAGCTGGTCGCGTGAAACTTCACTGCGTCCGCTCCGATCCGGGACGCCATGTCGAGGCTGCGCTCGCCACCGACATTAAGAATCAGCTGCCGTTCTCCATCTCTGACGATAGACGCGATCTCCCGCCACACATCCTCGGGCATCTCCAGCGTCCTGAAAAAGGAGTGGTACCTGTACGCCGGAACCGCGATCTCGTCCGCATATACACATTGAAATTTTACCGCGTCCGCACCCGAGGCCACGCCTGCACGCGCAAGCAGCAATGCCTGTTCTGGTTTTCCTTCGTAGCCCTGTGCGATTTCCGCTATGACTTTTACACTCACGAAGCCTGTTTCCCCATAGCTGTCACCGCGCGAAGCAGCTCGGCATCTGTCAGCACTTTCTGGCTGCCGAGAATTTCCTGAATTGTCGCGTAGAGGGAGTCAATTGACCCCGCTTCGACGGGGATATTCAGTTCAGCCAGTCGAGCCGTGAGACCCTTCCGTCCTGAGTGGCGGGTAATGGGAAGTGTCCTGCCTGGCGCTCCGACCAGCGCCGGGTTCATGATCTCGTACATGTTCGTGTCCTTCAGCATTCCGTCCTGATGAAGTCCCGCTCCGTGCGCGAATGCGTTTGCGCCTACGATGGATTTGTTTGGGGGGATGAGGAAATTTGTCACGTTTGAGACCAGTCTGCTGATCGGCCAGAGCCGTGTCGTATCAAGTCTGTGCGTGAACGGGAATCTGTCTCCGCGCACCGTAAGGGCCATAACTATTTCTTCCAGTGCCGCATTTCCGGCCCGTTCGCCAATTCCGTTGATCGTACAATGAGCCTGGGTCGCGCCAGCTTCGAGGCCTGCGATGGTGTTGATGGTCGCAAGGCCGAGATCGTCGTGACAGTGGATGCCAAACGTAACTTGCGCACTGCCTATATCGGCCCCTCGCAGCGCCCCAAAGTACATCTTTATATCCTCCGGGGTTGCATATCCCACAGTGTCCGCAAGCGTAAACCATCTCGCTCCGGCGGTGACGGCTGTTTGGAAAAGCCTCGTAATGAATTCCGGACGTGAACGAGTGGAATCTTCAGCGATTACTTCAACCTCTGCGCACTTGTTTCGCGCCA
>JACDDZ010000113.1 GCA_013816695.1 Gemmatimonadaceae bacterium | reverse complement strand
CGCGCAAGCCGAACCCTGCAGTCCGGCGCCAAGTACGAGCATTTTCATAGGGGAAAGTTACTTGCGCGTTGCTTTCTACGGCACCCCGTCCGGTTCGAACGGCAACATACAGCTTTTAGCTATTAGCTGACGCTATTAGCTGCTGGCAAACTGCAGCTGCGTTACTTGGTGGCCGGCATTGTGCAACTATTTGTTGCATGAGCGAACAAACCTCCGACTGGCGCGAGATGCTCGTGACAACGCGCGAAGGTATTACAAACCTTCTCGGCGAAACGCGGCGCATCGCAGTGCTCGGCATTAAACCCGACGCTGATCAGCCTGCGAACTACGTCCCGGCGTACGCGCAGCAGGCTGGATACGAAATCGTTCCGGTTCCTGTTTACTACAAGGAGCTCACCGAGATGCTCGGCGAAAAAGTGTATCGCACTGTTTCCGCGATTCCCGATGACATTGATATGGTCAACGTTTTCCGCCGCCCGCATGACATCCCGCCGCACCTGGACGATATTATCGCCAAGAAACCGAAGTCTGTTTGGTTTCAGCTTGGGATTGTGAATGACGAGGCCGCTGAGGCGCTCGCGAAGGCGGGCATTCGCGTTGTACAGGATCGATGCCTTTTGGTGGAGATTCAGCAGGTGGGAAAGTAAGACAACCGCGCCGACCATTTCGCAGGGTTGGGCAGTTGGTCGTCTTCCGTTTTCAGTTGTCCGTTATCAGATAACGGCAGTTACGGTTGTTGCAGAAAACGACCAACGGGCCGACCGAGGGGCCTTGCCACTAACGTTTCAATTAGCTGTTAGCTAGCTAACAGCTAATAGCGTCAGCTAATAGCTAGCAGCTTTAGTTGCAGTTGCCGTTCAACGCGAAACCGAATAAACAACCAACTCCACAGCAGACTCCCCCTCCCCAACCCTCGCCCGCGGCGCGAGCGCGAGTATGAAACGCCCCCCCGCCGTTGCAGCGAGTGCGATCCCAGGCCCTACAACAACTGCTGGAGTAGCAGTGTCACTCGCCCGGAGCGTAATAACCCCACGCTGCGACTCGATCGTGTAGTTAGTCTCACCAACCTTCGCAAAAAGCTGCGGCGCCTTGGTCATGTCCACGGGAATGGAAACGTCGAGCGTCGGACCCTCCGTCCACTTCGGCTGTTCCAGTTTTGTATCACCCGGAATCGATGTGCTGATGGTACCGGTCGTCGGATCGAGCGCAGCCCACGACTGCGAGAACTCGTCATCCTGCGCCCGGGCGGGATTGTTGCCGAGCCCGATTGCGCGACCGTCTGATGTCCAGCGCACGCGCCAGCCGCGTGCGATTGGATAGAGCTTGCCAGGAATTCCGGTTGTGCTGGACTCGCTTCCGCCAACACGTATCACGGCCGGTACCGCCACCGAGCGCGCGTACGACATTCCACTCGAAGCAAACGACGATGTTCTGAGTGTCGCCGTGTCGATTCCAGTCCGCTGTGCGGCTTCATTCCACGCTCCGGGCGCTGCCGCTGTATCGGACTCTGTTCCCCGAATGACGAACGCGCGCGAGTACACGATGCGATCCCATTCCGGCGACACGGCTACGTCCCACGCACTGTCAACACGGATCTGGAAGTTCTTCGACTCACTCCCGAAAAAGAATGCGTTAGGTACAGGTTCCGCTTCCACGCCCACCGGGTCCACAACCGCGATGAACGAGGTCTTGTCGCGGGACATCAGCCAGCGGGTCTTCGCCGCCATTCCCCTGGTTCCCGTGTTGACGATAGTCACCGCAACCGCAGATGCTGCCGGCGGACCCGCTGTGTCCACCTTGCCGGCATCACTTCCGCCGCTGCTGCATGCGACTACACCGAGCACAAAAAAGGTGGCACCTGGCCACCGCAATGCCGGTGACAGTTCGCGTTCAGACATAAACGGCGTTCCGGCCGCTCTCCTTGGCTTTGTAAAGCGCAACGTCTGCAGCATGCAGCAGCTCCTCAGGCGAATGAACGCCGGTTGTCGGGAAATTCGAGACACCAATACTTGCGGTTATATGACTCGCAATGCTCTCGCCGAACGTGAACCTGTGAGTCGCGATCCTTTCGCGTATCCTCTCGGCGAAAGTTAACGCACCTTCAGGGCCGGTCTCAGGAAGTACAATTACAAACTCCTCTCCCCCGTACCGCCCCACGATATCCACACTGCGGGTTGCGCGCTGGAGCAGCGTTCCCATCTCGGCGAGAACGTTGTCGCCGACGAGGTGGCCATAAGTGTCGTTGATAGCCTTGAAGCGGTCCAGGTCGATGAGCAGGAGCGCAAGCGGAGCGTTGTAGCGCCGCACCCGGTCCAACTCCGACGAAAGGCTTCCTACAAGTCCGCGACGATTGAGCAGGTGCGTGACAGGGTCTGTATGCGCCAGCATCTCGAGACGCGCATTGTCCGCACGCGCAGCTTCGAGAGTGTGGACCTTCTGTATGGCCGACACAGCGCCCTTGATTACGCTCGCGGCGAAATCAACGTCCGCGTCGTCAAAAACCGGCTTGTCGGGTGTGCGGCGAAGCAGGAACACTCCAGTTGTCGCATCGCTGAGGACGAACGGGACCGCCATGATCGAGCGCACGCTGATCGTGGTACCCTCGCGTTTCCACACTTTGCGAAGTTCCGTGTACCGTCCGCAGCGCATTACATCGGGAATCAGGATCGGCCGCTGCTTCTGGAGCGCAGCTGAAACTTCGGGATACCTCCCCAGATCGATCTCGAGGTCGTGCAGGTTGGGCTGTTCGAAGGCTGTGGCCACAACACCGGTCTTGTCGCCGGCTTTCGCGATGATCACGGAAGAATGAGTCAGGTCGAGTGCGCGAGCGAGACGACGAGCGAGCATATGGAAGATCTCTTCGGTAGGAAGATTTCCCATCACGTCGTTCAGGATGTCTACTGCCTGCTTGCGAGTTTCAGCGTCTTCCTTCACCTGCTGCAGCTGCGCTTCGATTTCGCGAAGCGAGCTTTGCAGCCTGGCTATCTCAGTGCGCTGCTCCTCGACCGTCCTGCCGTGATCCATTTACTCGTCCGCTGTAACTCCCGCTGGTGAATCGTCGACCTCCTCTTCGTCGGTCGCATCACCACTTTCTGCATCGTCTGGAACGACGCGGGCTACTGCCGTTACCAGATCGCCTTCATCCAGATTGACGAGCCGGACCCCCTGCGCGATACGTCCTGTTACACGGATCTGCGCTACCGAGGACCGGATAATCACGCCGTGCTTCGTAATCAGCATGATCTCGTCTTCAGGAAGTACTTCCATGATCCCGACAACATTACCTGTCTTATCGGTTCTGTTGACGGTGATAATACCCTTTCCGCCCCGCTTCTGCACCCGGTATTCGTCAATCTGCGAGCACTTGCCCAACCCACGCTCGGTAACGACCAGGATGGTGGCGTCCCGCTTGATGACGACCATTCCCACAAGACTGTCACCCTCACGCAGCTCGATACCCTTGACCCCTGTGGTATCCCGGCCCATTTCGCGCACGTCCATTTCGTGGAAGCGCACTGAAAGTCCGTGTTTGGAAGCAAGAACAATGTCGTTGGAGCCGCTGGTAACCTGAACGTCGATAAGCTCGTCGCCTGCCTCGATCTTGATTGCCTTGATTCCGGTTTGCCGGACATTGGAGTACTGCGAGAGCGCAGTCTTCTTGACCGTTCCCCAACGCGTGCAGAAGAGCAGGAACTGCGTGTCGCTGAATTCGCGGACCGGCACCATCGCCTTGATCTGCGTATCCGGGCTCACGTTGATCAGGTTGACGATCGGCTTGCCCTTCGCCGCGCGTCCCGCCTGCGGAATCTCGTGCACCTTGAGCCAGAAGCAGCGACCGTCCTCACTGAAACAGAGGATGTAGTCGTGCGTCGACCCGATGAAGAGATGCTCGATAAAATCTTCATCCTTCAGGCCCTGGCCACTCAGCCCTCGCCCACCGCGACGCTGCTTGCGATAAGTCGAGACCGAAGTGCGCTTGATGTAGCCCGCGTGCGAGATGGTGATCACCATGTCCTCTTCGGCGATCAGGTCCTCGATCGAGAACTCGCCTTCATCGCTGATGATTTCAGATCTCCGCTCGTCGCCATACTTCTGGACGACATCTTCAAGCTCCTCGCGCATGATCTTCATGCGGCGCGGCTTCGATGCGAGAATTGCGCGCATCTCCTTTATGAAGTCGCGCACTTCGCCAAGCTCGGTTTCCAGCTTGTCAATCTCGAGACCTGTGAGCTTGGCAAGGCGCATGTTGAGAATTGCTTCTGCCTGGCGCTCACTAAGCTTGAACTTTTTCTGGAGCTGTGCACTCGCAGTCGGTGTGTCGGGGGCGGCACGAATGAGCTTGATGACGGCGTCGATGTTATCAACGGCGATCTTGAGACCTTCGAGGATGTGCTCCCGCTCGAGCGCCTTGTCGAGGTCGAACTGCGTGCGGCGAACGATGACTTCGTGCCTGTGCGCGATGTAGTGATCGAGCACTACACGGAGCGGCATGATCTTCGGCACGAGCTGGCGTGTTCCCGGATCGGGCACCAGGGCCAGCATTATGACGCCAAACGTGGATTGCATGGACGTGTGCTTGTACAGCTGGTTGAGCACGACGCGCGGAATTGCATCGCGCTTGAGCTCCATCACCACGCGCATTCCGTCCTTGTCTGACTCATCACGCAGCGCACTGATGCCCTCGACCTTTCCGTCCTTCACGAGCTCGGCGATGTCCATGATCAGCTTCGCCTTGTTCACCTGGTACGGGAGCTCGGTGACTACGATCTGCGACTTGTTGGAGCTTTCCTTCTCTTCGATCACTGCACGCGCGCGCATCACGATCCGCCCGCGGCCCGTTTCCTGGTAATCCTTGATGCCTGCGCGGCCGTAGATGTAACCGCCGGTCGGGAAATCAGGACCCTTGATCAGCTTCCGAATTGCGGTGGAATCAACATCAGGATCGTCGATAATCGCGAGCAGCGCGCTCACAACTTCGCGCATGTTGTGTGGCGGAATGTTTGTGGCCATTCCGACAGCGATTCCACTGGAACCGTTTACGAGCAGGTTCGGAATTGCTGAAGGAAGAACTTTCGGCTCGAGAAGGCGATCGTCGAAGTTGGGAGCGTAGTCGACAGTCGCACGATCGATGTCAGCGAGCATCTCCATCGCGACCTTCGTGAGCCTCGACTCAGTGTAGCGATATGCAGCAGCAGGATCACCGTCGACGCTTCCGAAATTTCCCTGGCCGTCAACGAGCGGATAACGCAGCGAGAAATCCTGCACCATTCTGACGAGTGCATCGTACACGGACTGATCACCATGCGGGTGATACTTACCGAGCACGTCACCGACGACGGTCGCAGACTTCTTGTATGGGCGGCCCGGCACCAACCCGAGCTCGTTCATCGCGTACAGAACCCGGCGATGCACAGGCTTCAATCCATCTCGTACATCCGGCAGAGCCCGGGAAACAATTACGCTCATCGAGTAGTTGATGAACGACTCTTTTATCTCATCGTGGATGAGCCGCGGAAGGATGCGCTCGCGGTTATTCGGGGCAGTCATTTCGGAGGGAAAACCTGCTGTTTTTGGGTGTTTTTAATGACCCCGCAATATACCGAAAGTGGTGTCATCAAACAAGGACAATCTTTGGGGGTAAGTCCTTGAAGTGTAAAGGGTTAGGCTTTTGGTAAAAACAGGAACGAGCTGTTAGCTATTAGCTGACGCTACTAGCTGTTAGCTGCCGCTTTGGCTCCTGTCGGTTTCCCAGAGCGCTGGCTCAGAAATAGGACTACCTACAGCCTTAGCTGTTAGCTAGCTAGTGGCTAGTAGCGTCAGCTAATAGCTAGCAGCTGTCTGTTGTAGTTAAAGCTCCGTGGACCGCGGATCATTAACAGAGTACTGCCCCGAATGCCCGGCAGCCTCCCACTCATCCTGCAGCTCAAGCTGGTCGTGCTCCGCCGCAATTGCGTCTTTCTC
>JACDDZ010000112.1 GCA_013816695.1 Gemmatimonadaceae bacterium | reverse complement strand
CTTGCGACGCCCATAGCCTGCAAGGATTTCCTCGACGTCAATACCAACCCCAACGCGCCGGAGCAGGTTTCGGCGAACGTTCTTCTGCCGCCACTGCTATACTGGATGGCGACAGCACCCCAGTTCGACAACCGCTTTATCGGGCGGTACACCCAGAACTGGACTCTCCCATCGACCGCAGGTCTCAGTACGTGGGACAGAATGGGCTATGACCCCGGAAGCGATAACGGTGGAACCATATGGCGAGCTGTCTACTGGTCGCTCGGTCAGAATCTTGTCGACATGAACACCAAAGCCGAAGCCGAGCAGCGGTGGGACCTTCTGGGCGTAGGTCAGGTAATCAAGGCGTGGGGCTGGCAGATGGCTACCGACGTCTATGGCGAGATCATCGTTAAGGAAGCGATCGACCAGAGCAAGTTCAGCTTCAACTATGACACGCAGGACTACGCCTATCTCGAAGTCCAGAAGCTGCTTAACAGCGCCATCACGAACCTGCAGCGTAGCGATGGTGCCGTGAGCCAGTCATATCTGGCAAAGGGCGACAAAATCTACGGTGGAGATCGCGCCAAGTGGCTCAAGCTGGCTTACGGGCTCCTCGCTATTAACCTCAATCACCTTTCCAACAGGCCAGGGTTCAAGGCTGCGGATGTAATCGCGGCGGTGGACAAGTCGCTCGCCAGCAACGCCGACGATCCGCTCATGAATTATCCTGGCACCAGCTCCGATGACCTCAGCTTTTTCGGGCGGGGCTTCGGCAACGGGAGCTTCTTCAACTACAGGCAGACGCAGTACGTGGTGAGCCTGATGAATGGAACCCAGTTCGGAGGAACGGTTGATCCCCGGCTGACCCGCGTTCTGTCCCCGTCGCCCGACGGAGTGGTGCGTGGTCTGGATATCAATGTCGTTAATGGTGGCGCATTCAGCGCGCCGCAGGCCCCAAACAACTTTTACGGATACGTGGGCACGGCTGGAAGCCAGCTGCCGGGGCGTTACATCTTCGATGACAAGGCCAAACTTCCTGTCCTCACATATGCCGAGCTTCAGTTCATCAAGGCAGAGGCGGCTTACAAATCAGGCGACAAGGCCACGGCGCTCGACGCTTACACAAAGGGCATTTCGGCAAGCATCGATTATGTAAACTCGCGCAATGCTGAAATCTCCTCGCCGGCGGGGCAGATACCTGCGGCGGAAAAAGCAGCTTTTCTGGCGTCACCCGCCATTGTCCCGACGGCCGCTACGCTTACGCTGTCGCAGATCATGACGCAGAAATACATAGCCCTGTTTGGTTGGGGCAACGTTGAGACCTGGGTAGACATGCGCCGTTATCACTACACGGACATCGATCCAGCCAGCGCCAAGCAGGTATTCCTCGGATTTACTCCCCCGACAACCCTGTACCCCGACAATGCCGGAAAGCTCGTGCAACGTATCCGGCCTAGATACAACTCCGAATACGTATGGAACATCCCCGCTCTGACTGCGATCGGCGGGCTCAAGCTGGATTATCACACTGTACCCCTATGGATCACCCAGTGAAAAAATATCTGACTTTAGCGGGGCTGCTCTGTGCATCCGCGCTATCCGCATGCGAGAAGAACGCCGTTCAGGACATCACTGGAACGGCGCCGGCCTCGCGCATCAAATTCTTTAACTTCGGGGTTTGCACAGTCACAGCGACACCCACGACCAGCTGCATGCCGAATGTGAACTTTTACGCAAACGACACGAAGATGACGGCTACCACGTCGGCCACGGGATCCGAGTCCGTCGTCGGAGTTGTATACGGCGGTGTGGGCTCCGGGGGCTTGTATTCCGGGATCGCGCCCGGGCAGTATACGATCACTGGAAAAATCTCCGCGGCTACGGATAAAGACGTTTCCGTCTCGCCGCTTCCAACCACAATCGCTGATGGAAAGTTTTACTCGTATTACATAAGCGGCTTCTACAATACAACGACAAAGGTAGCTGAGTCGTTCGTTGTCGAAGATGCCTTTCCAGCTCTCGACCTCACGGTACCGGCTACAAATGCGTATGTGAGATTCGTTAATGCCATTTCGAATTCCAGCCCCATGGTCCTGAACGCGAAGAGTACCGTGACTGGAACGACAACCGCAGTTGGCTCCGCGGTTGCGTACAAGACCGGCGGTGGATTCACTGCGCTACCGGGCGGCCGTTATGACATCACTACGCGAGTTACGGGTGCATCCACGGACGCAATCACCAGATTGGACGTTTCATTCTCGGCGGGAAGGATCTACACGGTCACGTCCAGGGGAGACATCACCATTGTCTCCACGACGGCCATCAATCGCCCGTTTCTGGATAACACGCTCAACAGATAATTTCCGAAGCTGCACCAGAAAGAAAAAGCTCCCGGGTAATTCCGGGAGCTTTTTTTTGTCGTGGCGTCCTCTGCGGCGCAGTCGAACGCCACAAGGATATCGATCATGATTCTCTTAATGCGGACATCGCTGTTTCCCTGAAAACATCCCGCCCGGCAAGCAGGCCGATCGAGACTGTCAGCGCCATCATGAGACCCGCAATCCCAAACGCGGGACCCCAGGCCGGTGAGAAGTCGTTCTCGAACACAAAGTGTGTCAGAGCCCAGCCTCCCCCGATCGCGAGCACCATTCCCGTCAGGCTGCCCAGCACCCCGAGGAGAATGTACTCCGACAAAAGAATCCGCATGATCTGTCCTCGTGTAGCTCCAAGAGTCTTGAGTAGGACACCTTCGCGAATACGATCGCGACGCGTGGCGGCAATAGAGCTGAAGAGAACAGGAATACCCATCGCGAGACTGAAGATGGCCATGAATCGAACAGCGATCGCCACTTTGCTCATCACCTTCATGATCGATTCCTTGATCAGCGAGAGATCCAGGCTCGAAATGTTGGGATACTTTCCCACCAGCGCACGCTGAAGCCGTGTCACTTCGGCGCGCCCGGACACGTTCGCCAGCACGACATACTGTCGCGGCGCTTCCCTCAGTGATTCGGGAGAGAACACAGCGAAGAAGTTGGGCTCGAAGCGAGTCCAGATAACGTCGCGCAGGCTGGTGACCCTGGTCGGGAGCATCACGCCCTGGACGTCCCATGTTATCACGTCGCCGACATTTGCCTTCAGATCAGTCGCGAGCGAATTCTCCAGCGATACTTCTCCTGTATCCCGTGATAGCTTCTGCGCCCCGAACCATTTCCCCTTCGTAATCGTTTCGCCCTCCGCGACAGAGTCGCGAAAGGTCGACCGATACTCGCGGCGGAGCGTCCAATTCTGACGGCGCGGCTTGAGCGTTGTATCTGCGACCATCGTTGAAACCGAAACGCCGTTGATCTGGGCAATTCGCATCGTCACTACGGGAGCAGTCTGCACAACCTCGTGACCGCCGGAGCGGACAGTCTTCTGGATGTCTGCTTCCTGATCCGGCTGTACATCATAGAAAACAACATTTGCGCGTGATGCTGCCGAATCCGACGAAAACTGGCGCAACAGATTTGCCTGAACGACATACAGCGTGGTGATAAGGAAGGATCCGAATCCCAGTGCAAGGATCACCGCGCGCGTCTGATTGGCGGGTCGATACAAATTTGCAACGCCCTGCCGGATTACATATGGCCATCCCTTCCGAAGCGACTTCCGCGCGGCGTAGGCCAGAGCTGTTGCACTCAGAACCAGCATGAGGATCACAGCGCCGGTCGCGGCCGCCATTCCCAGTCCATTGCTCACTCGCGTAGAACGGGAAAGGGCGATCAGGACAACGCTGAGCACGAGAGCAGCGTCCACAAGCAGGCGTGGAACATCACGGAATCGGGTGCGAAGTATGTCGGCGTCAGACTCGCGGCGAAGGGTCTGCAGCGGCGAAATATTCCGGACGCCAAGCAGAGGGCGCAGCGAGAAGATCAGCGCAATCCAGCCGCCCACGGCAATTCCTGCAATGATGGCAGTTGGAACCAGAGAGACAGTTACGTCGACGGGCAGGAAATCCCGCATTACGCGCGGCAGCGCGAACTGCACAGCCACTCCAAGTGCAGCCCCGGCCGCAGCTCCCAGCAGTCCCATTGCAGCTGCCTGCGCTACATAAATGCTCAGCACCTGGCCGCTCGACGCACCGAGACAGCGCAGGATGGCCACGGTGTCGATCTTACGCGCAACGAATGCACGCACACCGCTCGCGACACCTATGCCTCCGAGCAGCAGCGCTACGAGGCCTACGACGCCAATGAAATTCCGCAGCTGCAGAATTGCCCTGGTGGCCTGTGCTTCGCTCTGTTCTGCAGTACGAGCCTCCATTCCCACTTGAGCGAACAACTTTCGCATCGGCTTGACCAGCGCGTCGGGTTTGATGGACGCAGGCACTTTACCGAGAAACCGATATTGTGCGGTGCTTCCAAATACCAGAAGCCTTGTCTCGGCGACATATCGCTCGGGAATGAATACACGCGGCCCAAAGATCTCGGAGATTTCGGACGAACCGGGAACGTCCTTTAACGTTCCCGTGATTACGAATTGCCCGAAGCCGAGTTTAAGTGTGTCTCCTATGTGAGCTTCGAGGGTAACCAGCAGGGAAGGATCTACGAGCGCGTGCGGACCGGCCTGGAGCTGCTGCCACTGTCCGGCGGGCTCGGTTGTTATTTCACCGTAAACGGGATAGTTGGAGCTCACAGCGCGAACCTGTACCAACCGGATCGCGGTTGTGCGCGGAACCAGGGCCATCGAGGGAAAGCTGGTCACGCGTGCAAAGCGAACACCCTGTCGCGTCAGCGTATCCAGGAGTTTTTGGGTGGAGTCAAAGAGCGGACGGCGAGTGGAGAGTGCAATGTCTCCGCCGAGCAGCGCGCGCGACTGCTCCTGGACGGATGCCGTTACGTTCGAGGCGTACGAGTCGATTGCAACAAGCGCCGCGGCCCCAAGGGAGATCGATGACATGTACAGCAGCAGCCTGCGTCGTGCGGACCTGCTTTCCCGCCAGGCAAGTTTTGCAAGCGGTGCAAAATTCTGCGGGAGAATCTGCACTACGCTGCCGTGTCTTCCACTACCACTCCATCTCGCAAGCGAATAGTCCGTGCTGCATGCGCTGCAATGTTCTGGTCGTGCGTTACCAGTATGACAGTTGATCCTTCATTCTTGTTGATGCTTTCCAGAAGCTCAACGATCCGCTCACCGGTGACGCCGTCGAGGTTGCCAGTCGGCTCGTCCGCGAAGAGAATTCGCGGTGAGTTTGCAAAGGCTCGTGCTATTGCGACGCGCTGCTGCTCGCCGCCGGAAAGCTGGGCAGGGAAGTGGTGGCCGCGGCCGCTCAGGCCCACACGCTCGAGCAGGTCACGGGCGCGAACGTCCGCGCCGCTATCGCCGCGGAGCTCGAGTGGCACCTGGATGTTTTCCTGGGCGGTCAGGGTGGGAATCAGCTGGAAGCTCTGAAAAACGAAGCCGACCTTCTCGCCGCGGAGTCGGGCGCGTCCATTCTCCGATAGCTGCGTCAGGTCGGCATCGTCGAGGAATATTTTCCCCTTCGTCGGTGTATCCAGTCCGGCGAGCAGGCCGAGCAGCGTTGTCTTGCCACTGCCCGAAGGTCCAACGATTGCCACAAAGCTTCCCTGGGGAATCTCGAAGTTGACATCGCGGAGAACGGCGAGTTGGTTATCGCCGCTCTTGTATTCCTTGGTAACTTCTTTTGCTATGAGCATGAAACGTCTATGTGTTTTTTTGTGGGTGGCGCTTGCCGCATGCGGGTCGGAAGGAAATATGGGTGATAGAGCGCAAACTAGTGAACGCGCAGTGGCGCCCGCGGTTACTGGAGCGCGTTCAAAGATGACTACGCACGGACCTACAATTTTGTTTTTTGGCACGAGCCTCACGGCCGGTTACGGGCTTCAGCCTGATCAGGCCTTTCCGGCTGTGATCCAGAGAAAGGCGCAACAGGCGGGATTATCTGTCGATGCAGTCAATGCAGGGCTCAGCGGGGAAACTTCTGCAGGCGCGTTAA
>JACDDZ010000111.1 GCA_013816695.1 Gemmatimonadaceae bacterium | reverse complement strand
AGTGCAGAACATTTCGCCCGAGCCGATTCGCTCGGGCAAGGTGCGCATGGTTCGCACGCTGCCGGTAATCTTTTCGCCTGTAGATCCCAGGACGCTCTACTTCGGAACGAATTTCATTTTCCGGACGCGGACGGGTGGCGACGGATGGGATGTGATCAGTCCCGATCTCACGCGCGAATCGTACGAGCTGCCTGCAACTATGGGCATTTACGCAGCGATCGATCCAGAAAAGGGAAAGCACGGCGGCGTCGTCTACACCATCGCGCCCTCATTCAAGAACGTGAACACAATCTGGGCGGGCACCGAAGACGGATTGATCCATCTTACCCGCGACGGGGGGAAGATATGGAAGAACGTGACACCGCCGCAGCTCACGCCATGGAGCAAGGTGTCGCTAATGACAGCGTCACACTTCGATGACAACACAGCATACGCTGCTATCAACCGGCTCCGGCTCGACGACCTGCGCCCGCACATCTATAGAACACATGATGCCGGCGCGACATGGACGGAGATCGTTCGCGGAATTCCCGCAGGCGACGTCGTTGATGCTGTGCGGGAAGATCCGGTAAGAAAGGGACTGCTTTTCGCCGGTACCGAAAACGCCGTGTATTTCTCGCTGGATGACGGTGAGAACTGGCAGTCGCTGCGGAACAACATGCCCGCCACCGCGATTCGCGATCTGGTCGTGCATGAAACCGATCTCGTCGTAGGAACCCACGGACGATCGTTCTGGATTCTGGACGACATCTCACCCCTGCGTCAGCTGAATACCGCCACCGCAAACACCGATGTCACTCTGTTCAAGCCACGCATGCAGTATCGGTTCCGTCGCAATAAAAACACCGATACTCCGCTTCCGCCGGAGGAGCCGGCAGGAAAGAACCCGCCGGACGGTGCGATCATCCGGTACTACCTCTCGCGCGATGTGAGCTCGCCGGTCACTCTGGAAATCCTGGATCGCGCCGGGCTGCTCGTCCGGAAATACAGCAGCACTGATTCAATAGGGAAATCATCCATTCCGCCGCAGCTGCCTTCCTACTGGATGCGTCCCCCTCAGAAACTCTCTAACTCCGCCGGCGCGCACACTTTTGTATGGGATCTTCACTGGCCACTTGCGGGCGGGGTAGGGCAGTCATACCCGATCTCGGCGGTTTACATGGACACTCCGCTGGATCCACTGGGGCCGGCTGCACTGCCCGGAGAGTACACAGTGCGTCTGACAGTCAACGGGCGGACTTACAGTCAGCCGCTCACGCTCAAGATGGATCCGCGCGCGACGATTTCACCCGCCGGTCTCACAAAACAGTTTGAGCTCTCGTACAAGATGGCCGAGATCACCTGGAAGCTTGCTCCACGTATTGCCTCGCTCAGGACAGTAACGCCGGCGCCCGAGGAATTTCGAACCCTTACGCGCATCAGCTCTGAAGCCGCGGCAATTCTCGACATCCTCGAGGAAGCCGATATGGATCCAACATCCCAAACCATCGCTCGCGCAGCCCAGGTAGCCAGGGAATTTGCGGCGAACTCAGACTTGGGTTCTGCTTGGCGGGCTGGGAAAACATCGTTCTGAGTTGTGAGTGGTTGGTTTTGAGTTAAGCGGTTACGGCGTTAACTACGCGGAATAGACTCACGCAGTAACCGCTCAACCCGTAACCAACCACTCAACACCCAAGACGCAGTTTTCCCAGCCGTGCGCTTGACAAGCCCAAACATTCCGTCTAGTATATAACCCAACGGTTATACAACCAAAGGGTTATATATGCTTTCCTCCCATAGGCTGGATTCAACTTTTGCGGCGCTGGCTGATCCTACCCGGCGAGCGATACTCGCCCGCCTCGCGACGGGTGAAGCATCAGTTAGCGAGCTCGCACGCCCGTTCCAGATGAGTCAACCGGCAATCTCGAAACATCTCAAAGTGCTCGAGAATGCGGGCCTTATCTCCCGCGGCCGTGATGCGCAGCGCCGGCTGAGCCGCATCCAGGGGAAACCCCTGGAACAGGCCACAAAATGGCTCGAAAAGTATCGCGAATTCTGGGAAGCCAGTTACAACCGCCTGGATTCGCTGCTTGCGGAAATGCAGGCGCAGGAAAAAAAGAAAACCTCAAAACCACGGAGACCTCGAAAATGATCAAGACACGCGAGAAGGTGAAAATTGTTCTCCACGGCGATCGCGAACTCGTTATGACTCGCTCTTTCAATGCTCCGCGCGAGATGATCTTCGACGCCATGACAAAACCTGAGCTGCTCCGCCGCTGGATGCTTGGACCCGATGGATGGTCGATGCCGGTTTGCAACGTAGATCTCAAAGTTGGAGGCTCTTACCGCTGGGTCTGGAAAAGCGACAAGACCGGCGCCGAGATGGGTATGAGCGGGATATACAGGGAGATCTCCCGTCCGGAATCGCTTGTGAACACTGAGCGCTTCGACGAGTCATGGTATCCGGGAGAAGCCATCAGCTCGCAGATTCTAACCGAAAGCAGCGACAGGACGACTCTTACAACGACCATGCAGTACGAGTCAAAAGCGGCGCGCGATGGCGTCATGGCTTCCGGCATGGAACGCGGCATCAACGACAGTTACGACAGGCTCGAAGACCTTCTGCTTCCGGAGAAACACTAATGCAGAAAATCACGCCCTTCCTCTGGTTCGATAACAACGCTGAAGAAGCCATGAACTTCTACGCATCGATTTTTCCGGATTCGAAAATAGGAAAAGTGAATCGCCTCGGTAAAGTCGGGCCCGAAGGGAGCGGAAACGTCATCACCGCGTCCTTTACGCTTCAGGGTCAGGACTTCATGGTGATGAATGCCGGTCCCCACTTCAAGTTCAACGAAGCGATCTCATTCTTCGTGGACTGCGAAGACCAGAAAGAAGTTGATTACTACTGGGGGAAACTCACTTCCGGTGGTGGGAGCCCCAGCCAGTGTGGATGGCTAAAGGACAAATTCGGCCTGTCCTGGCAGATTGTCCCAAAAGCACTCGGGAAGTTGCTTGGCGACAAGGATCCCGAGCGCGCGAAGCGTGCAATGGACGCGATGATGAAGATGACGAAGATCGATGTGGCTGGATTGGAGAGGGCAGCCGACGAGGGCACTGTTTAGCCTGGCGAGCTGGGAAAACTTCGTTGTGAGTTGTGAGTGGTTGGTTTTGGGTTAAGCGGTTACGGCGTTAATAACCGCACGGGATAGACTCACCACGCAGTAACCGCTCAACTCGTAACCAACTACTCATTACCCAAAACGCAGTTTTCCCAGCTGCGGGCGCATTGCTTCGATTAAAGATTAAGGGTCAGCTGCGATGAAGACCGGCTGACCATTGCCGCCATAAAAGGCCCGATCGCAGAATCCTGGGGCGCGGCGGT
This sequence comes from Gemmatimonadaceae bacterium, assembly GCA_013816695.1. The sequence continues at coordinate 2,651 of JACDDZ010000111.1, read as the reverse complement.
GATCTTTCCACGGAAAGAAGTGCGGCCCAGCCGGTCGCGCATGGTCCCCAGCGCGAGAGTCGGCTCGTTGCACCATTCGCTAAGGTGCGCAAGAATCACGTGCCTCAGTCCGCCGCGCGCGACTGAGGCCACGGTCTCCGCTGAGTCCTTGTTACTAAGGTGACCATTGCGTCCGCCTATGCGGGCTCGCAGCGACATTGGATAAGGTCCACGCTGCAGCATGATTTCGTCATGGTTGGACTCCATCACCAGCATATCGACGCCGCGAATGCATTCGCGCAGCCCATGGTTCACGCATCCAAGATCGTAAACAACTCCCGCGCTGGCACCAGTCGATCGCGACACGGCGACAATGGCAACCGGCTCGACGGCGTCGTGCGCGACAGGGGCAGTCGTCAGGTCGAAGTCGCCGATGTTGAAGCATGCACTCCGGCCGACTGTATTCACGGTCGCCGCGCGAAGTGACTTTGCAGCCACACGTGTCCCGGCAGTTGCATAGATCTGCCAGCCCCATTTGCGTGAGCCCGATCCAACCCCGCGAACATGGTCATGATGCTCGTGAGTGACCACAACGGCTTCAATGGATTCCGGCTCCACGTCGATACCCTGAAGTCGTTCTGCAATGACGTTGCATGGAAACCCCGCGTCGATGAGAATCCGTGTCCCACCCGACTCGAGCAGTACAGCGTTGCCCCTGCTGCCGCTCCCCAGCACCCACAGCTTCACATCAGCTCCAGCGCCGGGCGTAGCAGGTCTTCAGGTGCTGCCGGCCTCGCTCGTCCAGCTCTACATGGCGCCGCGCCATTACGAGTGTGGCAACATCCAGGAACTTTTCTTCCTCGAAGGTCGAGTACGGCTCGGAATCTCCCCACGAAAAGGGCGCGACAGCTTTGGGCGGCATGGTTGTACCAAAGATATTGGCTCCCGCACCAATTACCGAGCCCGTTGTGAGCATCATGCCAATTCCGGTCTTTGCATGATCGCCGAAAAGTGTCCCGAGAAATTGCAGCCCGGTGTCGACGATCCCGCGCGGGCTCCACATCTGCACGGTGCCGTAGGTGTTCTTCAGGTTGCTCGTGGTTGTTCCGGATCCAAGGTTTACCCAGCGACCCAGGTAAGAGTGGCCAACGAACCCCGCATGGCCTTTGTTGCAGTGACCAAGCAATACGGTGTTGCTGATTTCGCCGCGCACTTTGCACCACTCGCCTATAGAGCAGCCGGAAATGCTGTCACCCATGAGCACCGCATGTTCGCCTACGACTAGCGGGCCGACAAGCCTTGTAAAAGCAGCAACTGTCGCGTCTTTCCGGATGAGAATCGGGCCAGACGAAGTATCGAACGCCACAAGCGGATCGATCTTCGCGCCCTCCTCTACGAACACTTTCCCGCCGCCAAACACCTCGCTCGATGTTTCCTGGACTTTGATGCCGGCGCCGAGAATTGGAATGTCTTCGTTCAGCTGCTCGGTGAGAGTTGCGACCAGGTCCCACACGGCGCCCAACCAGCGTCCCTGGATGTCTGTTGACGCGCCCTCTTGCCCGGCACCCATGGCAAAGAGTCCGTCTGCGACCTCCGACGCCATGGTGTCTTCGTTGAGCCGCAGCGCACAGACCTGTCCATTGGCTGAGGCAACGGCGCCGCTCAACGTTGCAGCCAGTGAAGGAACAAATCGGGAGTTGGCGATGATGCTGCCGGCCGGAATCGTGAAATCAGATGGAACTACCACCGGCGCGTCGCCCTCTGCAAAGTCGGCCAGATGCGCGGCACAGATGATCCCGGCGGCTTTGGTCCCGGAAATTCTTTCCCAGCGATGGCGAATCAGCTCAGCCCCTGCGCGCAACTCACTCACGGGCCGTGTCAGCGCGAATGGCTCAAACTCGCGCGCCGTCGCATCGTCATACAGGTAAAGTTCACTCACTGTTCGGCAACTCTTTTCGGAAGTGCCTCAAGAAGCTTTTTGAGGTGCGCCGACTTCTCGATTGTCGTCACGAGGGTGAGACCATCTTTGGCGACAACGACAAGATCCGAAACGCCATACAGGATCACTGTCTGGTCCTTGGCATGCACGACGTTACTGGTCGCGTCCAGCGCGAATGCATCTCCGTTCATGACATTGCCGAGCTCGTCGGGGTTACCAATGCGCCTGAGCGCACCCCAGGTACCGATGTCGTCCCAGCCGAAGTCTCCGGCCACAACCTGTACCTTCCCGGATCGCTCCAGAACGCCTACGTCCACGGCTATGCTCTTGACCTCGGCGAAGAATTGTTCCAGGCCATGGCCGCCAGAAATATTTTTCAGTGCGGGAGCTACTTCAGGAGTGAGTGCGCGAACTTCATCGAGAAAATCGCCCACGCGCCAGGCGAAGATCCCCGAGTTCCAGAGTGCTCCGTTCTCGATCATCTTCGCAGCTGTGCTTTCGTCAGGCTTTTCCACGAAGCGCCCGACCCGGTTCACTCCATCTGAAATGGCGTCGCCTGGCTCGATATAACCCAGACCAGGGTCAGCCCGAACCGGAACTATCCCCACAGTAACAAGCGAATGATTTTTGGCGGCGACATCCGCGGCGCCGGCGAGCGCTTTCCTGAAGCCGTCCACATTCCCGATTGCCCAGTCCGCATGGACGCATACCATCACCGCATCACTTGCGTCGC
>JACDDZ010000110.1 GCA_013816695.1 Gemmatimonadaceae bacterium | reverse complement strand
AACTGCCATTAGTAGGCCGCCAGCCGGCGCACCGCTCTAATGATATCCGAAGTCTGTGGCAAAACGTAATCCTCGAGGGCGGGAGCGTAAGGCAGAGGCACATCTGCCGCCGTTACACGCAGGACGGGCGCATCCAGCCACTCAAAAGCGAGTTCGTTGATGCGGGCCGTGATCTCGCCGGCAATACCGCCTGTGCGTGTGTCCTCATGGACAATCAATACCCTGTTGGTCTTCTTCACCGTTGCGATGATTGCCTCGTCATCCATCGGGAGGAGCGACCGCAGGTCGATCACTTCGACCGACAGCCCATCCTCCTTCTCGATCTGCTCCGCGGCTTCAAGCGATTTCCAGACAGTTGCAGCGTAGGTAATGATCGACACGTCCTTACCCTCCCGTGCGATTCTCGCCTTGCCGATCGGTGTTACATGGTCGCCATCGGGCATCGTTTCCTTGATGCGGCGATAGAGATACTTGTGCTCGAAAAAGAGTACGCAGTCTTCATCCCGTATGGCTGCTTTCATCAGTCCTTTTGCGTCCGAAGCCGTTGCGGGGTAAACGATCTTCAGTCCCGGTGTGTGCAGGAACGCGGCTTCGGGATTCTGCGAATGAAATGGACCTCCGCGCACATACCCGCCGCTCGGTCCTCGCACGACCATCGGGCATGGCAACATTGCGCGATAGCGCGCAGTAGCCACGTAGTTCGTAAGCATGTCGTACCCGCAGGAGATGAAGTCGATGAATTGCATCTCGCAGACGGGACGCAGTCCCATGTGGGCCGCGCCTGCCGCTGCACCAATTATCGCAATCTCGGAAATCGGGGTATCGATCACGCGCGAGTCGCCGAATTTTTCATGCAGCCCCTCGGTGACCTTGAACGCACCACCGTATTTGCCGATGTCTTCGCCGAGACAGAAGACATTCTTGTCGCGCTCCATTTCCTCGAAAAGCGCCTCGCGGATTGCTTCGAGATAGGTGATCTCAGACATCGTGCGTCCCCCAGCTGGAGGGACGCTCGTGCTTCTCGACTGCGGACGCGATCCCCTGGCGGAACCAGAGCGAATCAACCGACGGGGGATCGGCGTACACGCCGATGAGACAGTCGGTTGCTTCCGGCATCGGTGATGCTTCAGCCGTGTCGGTGGCGGTATTGATTTCTTCCTGCACACGCTCGTCGATGGCCGCCAGTTCTCTGGGAGTAACGTCCAGCGACTCTCCCAGATATTGCACATACCTGTCGATTGGATCGTTTTCCTTTTCCCACTTTTCAATCTCACCCGCCGGCACGTATGACTGATTGTCGTGCTCTGCGTGTCCCTTCCGCCGATATGTAATCAGTTCGACGAGCGTCACTCCATCACCATTCCGCGCGCGATCGACCGCTCTCTTCGTGGCCTCATACGTAGCGATTGCATCATTGCCGTCCGCCTGTTCCGCGGCGATCCCGTAACCCGATGCCTTGTCGGTGAACTGCCTGGCCGCCGTCTGCTTCGACAGCGGAGTTGAATAGGCGTAGCCATTGTTCTCGACAACCACCACCAGCGGGCATTTCTGCACTGCTGCGAAATTGATTCCCTCGTGGAACGCACCGGTGGACGTTGCGCCGTCTCCCACATACACGAGGCCAACACGATTCTCGCCGCGCATCTTGAACGAAAGAGTGACTCCCGCCATGACGGGAACCATGTCGCCGAGATGCGAGATCTGCCCGACAAACCCGCGCACGAGGTCACCGAAGTGGATGTTGAGCTCGCGGCCGCGTGTAGGTGAGTCGCCCTTGGCCATGTACTGCCTGAGGATCTCCAGCGGTGTGGCACCCTGCACGAGCATTGACCCGAGGTTCCGGATGAGCGGCGAGAGTATGTCACCCTTGTTCCGATCCAGGGCGTATGCGCTGCCGACGGCGTCCGCTTCCTGGCCCAGCGAGCGAAAGAGCCCGCCCACGACTTTTGTCTGTCGGTAAAGATTGACCAGCCTCTCTTCAAGGGACCGGGTCAATCGCATGTAGTAGTAAATCTCGAGCTGCTGATCGCGGGAGAGCGCTGTGTCTGTCTCGCCGCGGTTACCGCGACGTGCCATCAGTATGCGGCCTGCAGCTTGTGCGCGGGGTCGGCCTTTCTGTGCAGCTCGACGAAAAAGCGCTTCGCGTTTCTGTCGAGACGACTCTCACCCATCTGGTCCGTGTGAATTTCGACAAAAGTGTAGTGGCCGCCTTCCTTCTTCGCAGCGAGATTGAGCGCGCCAAGGTCGCCCGTGAAAGTGCGGGTGCGGGCAGTGTGCGCAGTGCGCTCGAGTGGAAGCGTCGGAAAAAACCTGTCCGCCACCTCGAGAACTTCGAGTGGCGTCAGCTGGGTACGAAAAAAATGTTTCATGTCAGTTGCCGGGCGTCGGCGCGGCAACAGACTGTATCCAGTCCATCCGCTGCAGCGCCGTCCTGCGGTTGGACGTGTCGCGGCGGAACTGTAGCGCTATTGCCCAGTCGCCGCTGGTAATGAAAGAAAGCCGCGCGTAATACGTGCCGACTTCCTTGCCCTTTGCCAACCCATCGCTTGCACTCGCGCCGTCATGGCTGGTCGCGAAGATTCGGCCTTCGCCCGTATCGATTGGCTGGTTCGACTTCTTGTCGGTAACGATGACTTTATAAACAATCTGTTCCTGCGCCCGGGGCGGCATTGGATCAACTGAAATGCGCACGGCAAGATCATCCGTCCAGTGGCGGACGTCTGTACCCTTGTTTGACTCCGTGCATGCGCCGACCAGAATCGCTGCAACGATCGCGAACGCCGTCCCTCTCAAATTCATGCGTAGTACTCGAGTCCCAGGTGCGTGATCTGGTCTTCACCCATGAGGTGGCGAAGTGTGTTCTTCAACTTGGTCTGCTGAATGAAAAGATCGTGCTCGGGCTGCAGTCCGGCAGCGGCCATCGGACTCTTGTAGTAGAACGACAGCCACTCCTGGATCCCCTTCATGCCCGCGCGGTGCGCGAAGTCGGAGAAGAGAGCGAGATCCAGAACAATTGGCGCGGCAAGAATGGAGTCGCGGCACAGGAAGTTGATCTTGATCTGCATCGGATAGTTCATCCATCCGATAATGTCGATGTTGTCCCAGCCTTCCTTGTTGTCGCCGCGCGGCGGATAGTAGTTAATCCGCACTACGTGCGAGAAATCCTTGTACAGGTCGGGATACAGCTCCGGCTGAAGAATTGTGTGCAGCACACTCAGCTTGGACTCCTCCTTCGTCTTGAACGACTGCGGATCGTCCAGGACTTCCCCGTCGCGGTTTCCGAGAATGTTCGTCGAGTACCAGCCGGCGAGTCCGAGCATGCGCGCTTTCAGGCCCGGTGCGATGATGGTCTTCATCCACGTCTGGCCGGTCTTGAAATCCTTGCCGGAAATCGGAACACCTTTCTGAAGTGCAAGCTGCTGCAGCGCCGGTGTATCGACGGCCAGGTTCGGAGCTCCATTGCAGTAGGGAACGCCCTCCATGATTGCGGCCCACGCGTACAGCATCGACGGTGCAATGGCTTCGTCATTCCGTTCCATCGCTTTTTCGAACTGCTCGATAGTTGCGTGCTGTGGTCCGGGACGGATGAAAATTTCCGTTGAGGCACACCATACTATGACAACGCGATCCAGCTTGTTCTTCGTCTTGAAATCGCGAATGTCCTGCCGCAGCTGCTCGGCAAGATCACGCTTGGTCTTTCCCTGCTTGACGTTCTCACCGTTGAGGCGGGTTACGTAATGATTGTCGAACACTGCAGGCATGGGCTTGATGCTCGCGAGAAAATCCGCAATGGGCGCGATATCACGCTCTTCGAGTACTCCCGCCTTGCGCGCCGCAGTGAGCGCGTCATCCGGAATTGGGTCCCACGCACCGAATACAATGTCGTTCAGGTCAGCGAGCGGAACGAAATCCTTGATCAGCGGCGAGCGGTTTTCCGTGCGCTTGCCAAGTCTGATCGTCGCCATCTGTGTGAGCGATCCAATGGGCTTCGAGTAGCCACGGCGTACACTTTCAACGCCCGCGATGAACGTTGTTGCAACGGCGCCAAGCCCGGGTGTCAGGATTCCGAGTTTTCCATGGGGAGGCGCTACTGGGGTGCGGCTTTCCGGAGAGGCCGAAGCGGGCAAAGCTGTATTCTCCATATTCAGGATTGAGCGCGGCGGGACGCTGCGATCGATGATTGCTTGGGGATGTCGGTGACGACCCGAAGTGGGGACGCTACCGGGTGAAGCGTGGCGCGGCGGACAAACAGGATGCGGTGAATTGCCGTCCACCAGGCCGTGACCGTCAGAAGGATAACGATCCCCTTGAGCACAAGGCCGCCGAGAGCGAGTCCAAAAAGAGCCTGCGGCGCACAGAGGAGGATCACACGTTCAGGCCGCTGCATGATGCCGACCTTCGCATCGATGCCAAGGGCTTCGGCCCGGGCCCTGGTGTACGAAATGAGATACGTACCAATGAGGCAGATGAAACACATAACAACCATTCTGAGACTCTGGTGCACGGGGCTGGTCGCAAAGAAGTACGCGAGTCCCAGGAGAACTCCGCCGTCGGCGACACGGTCGAGTGTCGAGTCATAAAAAGCACCGAACACTGTTGACTTGCCTGATTTCCGGGCGACGGTGCCGTCCAGAACGTCGAATATGGCTGTAATGCCGATGATCCAGCCGCCGGTCTTAATGTGGCCCATGCCATAAGCCACGGAGCCAGCGAGCGTGCAGAGGGTTCCAACGGTGGTCAGGGTATTGGGACTGACTCCCGTCCGCACCAACAGGTCCGCTATCGGACTGATGATACGGAGATAGACGTTGGTAAGCTCGCTCCAGATTGCTTTCATTCACCCACAGGTGGGGACGGAAAAGAACAAAAAAAAAGGGTCGAAGTTGACCTACCCTTCGACCCGTAAAACTACGCACAGAGCCACGTTATGGCTAGCAGAGCCTCACGGAACTCGCCACTCGTACATGGTGGTCAGAACTATGTCCTTGCGGGTGTAGGTTCTGGTGCCGTCAACAGTGACGGCCTTTAGCGTCACGTTTGTTCCAGCCCCGATCCCGCGGACAGGCAAATGTTCGGTTGAGTTCGCAGCGACCTGCTTGAGCAGGATGTCGGTGCCGCCGGTGGTCACGTAAACGTTGACCGCCTGGCTCAGGTTGTTGGTGAGGTGGATTCCGACATCAGCTGCAGGCTCGGCGCCCGTAGTGACTTCCACCTGCCGTCCAGCGCACGCACTGGCTGCAACGAGTGCAGCCGCAAATAAGAGCTTCTTCATCCGGATCTCCTTGAGGCTTACGTCTCTCTGCAAAAGGCGTTCTACTTGTAGAGCAGGTACTTCCGGGTCCTTTCCCGAAACTCGTAGACTGGCTGAAACTCCCGATCCATCAGCTTGTCGGGATCCTCGCCGCGAAGCAAAGCCTCGCGAATGGCTGGCGAGCCGAGCAGACGGTCAAAACTCGAAGCGTTCACACGCAGCGAATCCGGCGACGTCTTGTTGATTGCCCAGAGCAACGCTGCTCCAACTCGAACTGCCTGCAACCCACTCCGGTTGGTGACCGAAATCCGGATTCCTGGTATGCGCTTCCCTGAATACTTCGAGTCTGTCGGATTCACGGGGGTGAACTCTTCGGCCGTGAAGCGCACTCCGCGCATCTCACGTTCAGTGAGCATCTTCACCACTGCGGCTGACTTGAGCCACGGCGCGCCGATGATCTGGAATGCCGTTGGAGTTCCACGGCCGACTGAGACGTTTGTCGCTTCGAACATCACTGTTCCCGGATACAGCATTGCGCTCTGCAGTGTCGGCATGTTGGGTGACGGCTTAACCCATGGCAGTCCCGTCCGATCATACCATAGCTCGCGCTGCCAGCCTCTCGCCGGAATCACGCTGAGGTCGACGTTGATTCCGAGAGCGTCCTTGTACATGAGCGCCATTTCGCCAATCGTCATGCCGTGCCGCATCGGCACCGCGACGAGGGGCACGACGTCGCTTGTGGAGGGACCGCCGGCAGGATGATACTTAGCGATAACCGAAGTATCGAGCATGG
>JACDDZ010000109.1 GCA_013816695.1 Gemmatimonadaceae bacterium | reverse complement strand
CCGACTGTTCGGATCTCGCGCGAAATCGGCCGCGACTCCACGATTCCAAACGTTACGCCAAACTGTCGTTGCTGAAGTGGAGTCAGCACGACCGTGGCGCCGGATGTTGTGCTCGTGACGGGCGACATCTTCATTGCGCCGGTTTTAGTCGCGGTCGCCTGGTTTGCACTGGGCGGGCCGGACTCGCGATTTCGATTCACAAGCCACAAGGCCGCCACAACCGCGATGACACCTGCCCATGTGGCGATGCGGTGTTCTGCATACCAATTTCGAAATGTCATTGCAGCACCTCCACGCCCAGAATTGCCTCAAGTTCCGCAATGGCCTTTGCGAAATCAGTCATCGCGCGAAGCTCGCCGATCTGGTAAGTCTGCAGAGTGCTCTGATTGTTGAGTACGCTCAGAAGATCTCCTTTCCCGGTCCGATAGGTCGCGAGGGATGAACTGACCGCTGCTGCGCCCTGCGGCAGAATTGCTTTCGTATAGAGAGCGAGCTGGGTTCGATTCCGCTCCACCTCACCAACCAGTCTCGTAACCTCTGCGCGAACCCGGTTGGCTTCCGCCCTGTAATCACTCTGAGCTGCAGCGAGTTCGCTCCGTGCCTCAGCGACTTCCTGGTTCTGCCTTGCGCCCCTGTGAATGGGAAGCGGAATGGAAACAACGGCCGAGATCATGTCCGGGCGCTGAGTTCGCTGGCCATACTGCAGCGAAACATCGAAATCCGGCTTGTATCCTTTTTGTGCAAGGGCGACTCGCGCTGTCTCGGCTGCAATGTTTGAGTCAGCTGCTCTGAGGGTCGCGTTGTTTCGCAACGCCAGCTCCTGCAAAGTTTCCATGGCTGGAAGGGGAGAGTCGGCCGCACGCGCGCCCAGTGTACCGCTCACGAAGCGAATTTGCGACGCATCCTTCGGTACAGCTGCCTCGGCAATCCGCGCGGGAATTGCGGGAGCAGTCAGAGATCCGTAGTCACCTTTCCTGTCCAGCAGTGCATCGAGCTTGGCCCGTTCCATCTGCTTCTGCTCTTCGATTCCACTCGCCATTTCTCCAACTCTGGCTGCTTCCACTCTGGCTTTGAGGACGTCCTGCTGTGCCGAAAGTCCCGTCGCGTAGTTCGATTCAGCCAACTGAACGACCGCTGAAAGTGTGCTCGAGCTGTTTCGGACAATTTCTCCGGAACGATTCAGGTAGGCCAGCTCATAAAACGAATTCTTGATGTCGCGCGCGATTTCCCGTCGGGTTCCCGATAGCGCTGCGTCGGCTCCGTCAGCTTCCAGTTCCAGGATTTTTCTGCGAAGTGACAGCTTGCCGGGGTAGGGGATCGTTTGCTCGACACCGATCATCTTCATTGTCATGTCGTCACCCGGGAGCTGCTTTCCAGCACCGGGTTCAGGCGTCATGCGTCCCAGAGGCAAATTCAGAATACCCGCCATTAGCATCGGGTCGGGCCATGCACTTGATGGGCGAACTCTGGCTCTTGCAGCCAGCGATCGCGAACGTGCCGCCGAAATCATTGGATTGGTAGAGTCGCCAATCGACAATAGAGTTTTCAGCCGTTCATCAGCGTTTTGCCCGGGCAAATCGGTCGCGAGCACCGCACTCGTGAGAATGAGCGCACTGAACCAGCGTGCGATTAATGAACGTCCGCGAGGGAAGTTGGAGAGCATTGGGAGTTTGTTTCGAAAGAAGACCGCGTCATCACTGTACACGAAACACAGTGGGTTTTCCCCGTAGTCGATTTGATCCACGGAGGACGAACAACAATTCAGTTGTGGCGGTCTAGGCCCGAGGTGGCGGGGGCTCGGGTGTTGTAACTTCTGATTTCGGCTCCAGTGCAATCGACGGAGTTACTGCAGGTGTACGCAGGCCACTTCCATCGACAACCATAACCACTGGAGTAACTGGTGCGGTCGCACAAGGCGCCATCAACAGGCACTGTTCCGACGAGTTAGCTGGGATGCATGGCTTCTCCGGCGACTCCATTCCAGCCATCGGTTCCATCGCGGGTGCGGACGAGCCTGAAGAAATGCATGACACGCCACTCGAGTTGAGCAGCGACCCGGTGACGAGCGAAAAACTCGCTAGCAGAAACGTTAACCTGCGCTTTAGCCGCATGTTTAACCATATCTCGGTGCCACCTCACACGAAAGGGGCAACCGTCTGCTTGGACCTCAGGGTCTGCGAATGCGTGAACACCGCGAGCATGCGGGGGGTACTTCCGTACAGCCACAGCTTCTGTCTGAGCAGCCATTTTTCCGAACCTGTTTCAGGGTGCCCAGCACCACGGCGAATAAACTCCGCGCACATTGTATGCTATATACAAAAACCTGTAACTGGTTTGCGGCCCAACTTTCTTGACTAATATGCATTCTCATTGGATTACCATAACGGCGCTCGTGTCAGTGCTTGCCACTCCTGCACTCCAGGCGCAGACTGACTATTACAACACCGACACCGGACGCCCGGTGCAGATCGAGGATGCATATGCCACGGAGCGGTACGCATTCGAGTTCAAAGTGCCGTCGATACAACTCGAACGAGCTAACGGCGGAACATATTCCTGGGGCTTGGAGCCGGAGATCGGATACGGAATTGCTCCGAGAACCAGCGTAGAGATCAGCCTTCCCCTGGCTTACCGGGAGGCAGGAGGACGAGGAAGCAGCTCCGGGGTCGCAGGCCTGGAACTATCCGTCTTCCATAATCTCAACATGGAAACCCAATCATTCCCGGCATTCGGACTACGCGCAGATGTTGTCCTTCCGGTTGGACGCCTGGGTCCCGAAAGAACGTACACATCTGCAAAAGCAATAATGACGCGGACTTTTAGTCGGGCTCGCCTGCATGTAAATGGCCAGTACACGTTTGGCGCTTCACCGGACAATCCGCGGTCAGGTACCGAGAGTGGCGCCCGGGAAATTTCCCGGTGGCTTACCGGTGTGGCGATCGACAGAACCTTTCCCCTGAAGTCGACGCTTCTCATCGCTGACCTCTATGCCAGGCAGCCGATCGATGAAAGCGAAGACGCCGATTTCAATCTTGGAACGGGAATTCGTTATCAAGTCAGTCCAAGTTTTCTCCTAGATGGCGGTGTGGGCCGCCGACTGAATGGACCGGATCAGGGATGGGCCGCGACGTTCAGTGCAACCTACGCCTTCGCCCTGCGATCGCTTTTTCCGGTAAATGGCCGATGATTTCCTTCCGTAGACTCATCACAGTCGTCGCCGGCACCGCCGGACTCCTCGGCGTTACCGCAGCCACGGCCTCTGCGCAGTGGTCAACGCGTTACGAGCAGTTTTACCTGCCCGGGCCATTCAACTGGGCATTCAGGCATTCATATCCAGCCGCCGATCGCTTGTTCAACGCTTTCGATTACGGCCATGCGATTCTCTATGAAAAACTCTACACTCAGCCGCAAGCTCCTGTATCGCTGCTCGAAGAAAAGGAATACAACTTCATCACACGGGAGCTGCTGACACACCCCCCAAGGTTGCCGCTGGAGGAATCGGCCATAGAGCCCCAGTATTCCAAACTTGCTCCCGAAGCGAAGCTCATGTTCGACTGGGCTCACCTGCTTCATCGCCAGATATACGATGTATGGGCCGATGAGCGCATTCCGCTCGTCGAGAAAGATGCAAAGATCGGGGAGCTGATTCGGTACTATAAAACGCGGCCCGACCTGGCCTTCAGCTCTATTCCGAAGAGCATGGAGCTGATGGAAGGCCAGTACTATTCACTCGCCTTCAGGCAGAAATATCCGAAGTTCAATGGACTCATTTGGGCTTATCATTGGCTGCAGGTGGGTCTGTACGAGCCGCTCGTGGCAGGGAAAAATGCAGACGAACGCCAGACAGGCGTGGTCGCTGCCGTTGCGCGATTCAAGCAGATGCTCGAGAGTCCGCCTTCCGGAATGCCGCGCATCATGCCCATGACATCCGCAGTTGCGCCGAAATTCGCTGAACGTTATCCGGAAGCGTCGATCATTTTCGATAATCTGCATTCCATGCACGACGTTGTGTCCGACATTCTTGCGTCACCCAAGGTTCCGCAGAATCGGAAGCGAGCTGAGATTCTGAAGGCCGCAGGTCGATATCGGGACGCGACATCTTTTGCTATGACCGAATCCGAATGGCGCGAGATGAGCCACATGATGGGAATCGAGAACATGGGCGGTCCTTCGGTTGGCTTTCTGCCTGAGCTCCCGGTTGGGACCGTCGAGCGCGGAGCTGTTCACAACATGGCAGGCATGGATCACTCGAAGATGAACATGACTCACGGAAAGGACGCCGGGACCGCGCCGGGTCCAATGAAGGGAATGGACCACTCGAAAATGAACATGCCGGGGATGCAGCCCGCGACCGATTCGGCTAAGTCACCGATGATGCACGAGATGGATCATGGTGAGGTGGCCGGAAGTCACGGAGATTCCGCCATGATGGCGATGCACATGCGGATGATGGCGGATCCGGTAATAAGGGAGCGAATGCTAGCTGATCCGGAGATGCGGAAAATGATGTCGGAGATGACGTCTAAGATGGACACAACCCATATGCGGATGATGCAGCACACGCACAAGCCGGCCGCGCGCAAGGCCGTTGTTCGAAAAAACGTCACTAAGAAATCTGCGGCAAGGAAACCCGCAGCAGCAAAAGCTCCAGTGAAAAAGCCGACACCCAAAAAGGATCCGATGGCGGGCATGGATCATAGCAAGATGAAGATGTGATGCGGAGTTTCCGCGTCCTGCTTGTTTGCGTTCTTGTTTTTGCATTACCGGCTCAAGCGCACGCCCACGGAGGATTGAAGAGCTCAGAGCCTTCCGGCAATGCGCACCTTTCTACAGCGCCGCGGGAAATCCGGCTCGAATTCAGCGAGGCGGCAGAACTTGCTTTCACGCGAATAACTCTTGTTGGGCCGGACAGCGCGTCGGTCTCGCTAGGCGCGCTGCGCACGGCACCGGACAACCCGCGGGCGGTTGTCGTGATGATCGAGGGGCAGCTTGTTTCCGGTGAGTATTCAGTTATGTGGCAGATGGCTGGAGCTGACGGACATCCCACACGCGGGAAATTCTCCTTTGTGATTGCTCCCGGTGCGACGGGTCTGTCGCACTCGTTGATGCCGATCGGTGCCGAGTCTACCGAGCATCATCGCGCCGCGGAGATGCCGCAGGGAAATGACTTTGGTTCTGAGTCGTTTGCTTATGTATTCCTGAGATGGCTCCAGTTCACTGCAATGCTGATCGTCTTTGGGGCAATCGCATTTAGGTTCGGTGTGATTAACCTGCTGAGGCGAAAGCAAAGCGAGCCCGCGATGATAACGGAGGCTGCACGCGGGGCTGCGAGGCTTGGACACATCGCCGCCGCCGTACTCGTTGTCACATTGGTCCTTCGCCTGTACGCCCAGTCGTACGCCATGCACGGAGCCAGCGACGCCTTCAATGCTGGCCTTATCGGGGGAATGCTGCGCCACACCCTGTGGGGATTCGGCTGGTTCACGCAGCTGGTCGCCCTGATATTGGCCGGCGTCGGATTTCACATGGCTCGAATGGCTGATACTGAGTCGAAGTGGTGGTTGCTGGCTGCATGCGGAGGGGTACTTCTTGCTTTTACACCTGCACTGTCAGGGCATGCGGCATCACTGCCGAGATTCTCGACACTGGCGATTATCGCGGACGCAATCCACGTAATGGGCGCCGGCGGATGGCTCGGCAGCCTTCTCATGGTAGTGATCGCAGGAGTACCCGCGGCAATGCGGCTCGAAGAAAGCAGAAAAGGCCCCGCAGTCGCGACGATTGTAAATGCGTTTTCACCAACCGCACTTGTATTTGCTGGCATCGTCGCGCTTACAGGGCTTTTTGCGGCGTGGATGCACGTCGGAGCGATTCCGGCCCTTTGGCAATCTCAGTATGGCAAAATTCTGTTGCTCAAGCTTGGGATTCTGTCCATTGTTGCGCTGACGGGAGCATACAACTGGAAAGTTGTGCAGCCGGGTTTGCGCAGTATCGACGGCGCAAAAAAAATCCGGCGTTCGGCGTCAGTAGAGTTGGCGGTAGGGGTTCTGGTTATTGCGAT
>JACDDZ010000108.1 GCA_013816695.1 Gemmatimonadaceae bacterium | reverse complement strand
CTGTGAGGGGGCCTGTGCCTGACCCCATTCCTGGATCAGGCGCAGTTGAACTGATGTGGCCTCCAATTGATGGTTCGGATGCGGTTGCGGGGCCAGGATCGACCGACACGGCTGGGATGCTTGTTGGGACTGTGACAGGCGCAACCATCGGGGCCGCCTGCATTTGAATCACGGAATTTCTCACAGGTTTCTGCACTGGCCGAACATCTGGTGCAGCAGGCTTTGGCTGCGCCTGTCGCGGAGTTACCCACGTGATCTTAGGAAGCTGAAGCACCTTCGACTCGCGTTTCGTTCGCGCATTGGCGGTTGCCACAATCGCCAGGCATATAACAGCTGTGTGAATTGCGACACTTGCCACGGCACCGCTGTGAGAACGAGGCGGCTTCCTGTTGGACTCCACTAATTCCAATAACATGGCTCCTCCGGTTTCTGTGTGTCTTCGTTAGACGCAACAGTATCACCGGAGGGTCGTGTTTTCGGATTAAGTGATGGTGAGTGTTGTATTAATTAAGGTTTAATGAAGCAGCTACTTCCGCCGTGTAACCGTAACCGAAACAACAAATGTTCTTGGCGCAGCCGGATCACGCCCCGAGTTCATACCTGAAAAACAAGGGATGTAAATGAAAGAAGGGCACGGACAGCTTTCGCCATCCGTGCCCTTCTAAACATTTCCTGCTGCCGCTACTTAGAAGCTATAGCGGGCTGCAATTTGCGCCCGCCAGAAGTTGCCGCTGTTTGCGAAGACGCGATACTGTTGCGGCTGACCGGTTCTGGCTGGATCGAATGCGACTGCGTTTCCTGCGTAGTTCACCGTAGGAACTGCCGCCGTTGCATCGGTGGAGCTAAGCCCCGTCGTGGTAAACAGCGTGATATTGCTGTTCGTGGTGCCCGGGTTCGTACGCTGCTGACCCCAGTTCTTGTTCAGAGCATTTCCAAGATTGAAAATGTCCAACTGGAGCGAAAGCCTCTGCTGTGAAATCGTGGGAATCGACTGACGAACCGTCAGATCCCAGGTATTGGAAAATGGCAGGCGGCAGGAATTGCGCTTCAGTATTCTTCCGCGCTGCTCATTCAGGCAAGGCGTGGCCTGGATCAAAGCCTCCAGAGCGGCAGCCTGCTCATTGGCAGTGTATGTCTGGCCAGAAGCCGTGGCCGTCGCAAACCGAATCTCATTCTGGTCGGCCACATTTCTCGGAACATAGATCAGGTCGTTGCCGGTGACACCGTCGGCGTTCATGTCATTGCTGTAGACGTAGTCATGCGGAGATCCAGACGATCCCTGGTAGGAGATCGTGAAATCAGTAGCAAGTCCGCTTGCCCAGTTCCCCATCCTCCCCATCTTCGAACCCCAGTTAACCGTCTTGGTCAGGAAACCGACGACCTTGTGCGGCTGATCAAAAAGACTCACGCGCCTAAGTGGATCTTCCTGATTGGTCGAAAGCGTGCGGCCGAACTGCCAGTTTGAGATGTGGGTGCTCGAGGTGAAGCTCTGGTTGTCGTACGCATGTCCATATGAGTAGGCAACAAGCGCTTCCCAGTTGTCCGTGTACCGCTTTCTCAGCTGTCCGGTGATGTTGTATGCGTAGTCATTGCTCTGGTTCTCGATGTCGATCGCGGTGCTGAAGCGAGCGGTTCCACCGTTGGCGATAACAGCAGCGGGACGCACCGGATTCGATGAACCTGTTAGAGTCCGCGTTCCGTACATCACGCGACCGAACTTGTCGAGACCCTGGGGCCCGGCAAGATTGCGGTTCACGAAGAACAGCTGATTGAGGGTTCTGGAATACAGGCCTTCAAGTGATGCAACAACGTTGCTGGTGCCGAGCACGCGGTCATACGCGAGGTTGGCACGCATTGGCTGCGGGAACTTCAGATCCTTGTCGAGGAAGCTGACGTCACCGATCGGCTTGTTGCCCGTGCCGCCGGCGCAAGTCTGAATCCCTGAGACATCGGAAGTGAAGGCAGGAACAAGAGCATTGCCTGCCGTTCCGCTCTGAGCACCGCAGTTGAGGAAGGTGATGATGCGTCCATTCTGCACATAGGCGTTCTCCAGCCATACATACGGAGGAGTGCCTACGAACAGGCCAATTCCGCCGCGGAACTGATTAACCTGATCTCCCGTGGCGTCCCAGTTGAACCCGAAGCGCGGGGAAAACTGAACCGCTCCTGTGGGCGTTTCACGCTTGCCGTAGGCCGAGTCGACCGCCGGAGCATAGCTGTTTTCCGTGAGGAAATTGCTGATGTCGGCACGGAGACCGAGCGTAAGTGTCATTCTTGGCGTTGCAGTCCAGATGTCCTGGGCATACAGCGCACTTTGTACGGCGTCGAAATATGCGTTGCCGCCCTGGCTAAGAACAAATGCCTTGCGGAAAAACCGGCCCTGTCCAGCGGCGCCGTTCTCGAAAGCAGCGATATTCGGGTACTCGTAAACGCCGGCGCTACTCTGCGTGAACAGGTTACGGATCTTCACAAGCTCGTTGCGCGTTCCAATGACAATGTTGTGATTGCCACGCGGCATCGTGAGGTTGTCCGTGAACTCGTACGTATCCGCATCCAACTCGTTTCCAGAGGAGAACTGGTCGGTGCCGGCAAGAATGGAGTTTGTACCCGAAACGATCAGGACCTGCGGGAAAGTCGACTTCGGTACGCGGCGGTCGCGCACGATCGCGGCTCCGAGGAATGCTTCGTTGCTCCAGCCATTCTTGAAATTCGAGAAGAGCTGAACTACCGGCGCCTTCTTCACGCTGTTGATCGAGTGGAAATTGGACGAGTAGACTGGCCTGTTTCCAGTGCGTCCATTCTGGCGACGATTGTCGTTCAGTGCATCCGTATAGTTGAACCGGGCAACCAGGCGATGTACATCGCTGATCTGGAAATCCAGCCGGCCGAACAGGTTGTTTGTCGGCGACGGAGTGTTGAGAGCGCCGAGCGTGCCTGGATCGGTCAGACCCTTCGCTGCCAGCGCAGCGTTAATGCGCGTGATCTCGGCGTCCGTGAATGGAAACTTTGTAGCTGCATCGCTCG
This sequence comes from Gemmatimonadaceae bacterium, assembly GCA_013816695.1. The sequence goes on along the minus strand of JACDDZ010000108.1, from coordinate 3,057 downwards.
GCTGCCCCTGATAGGGTCCCGATACGGGTGCAGTCTCGCGCGTCCACTCATTCGCCGTGAAAAAGTGAAGCCTGTCCTTCATGATTGGACCACCAAGGGTGAATCCATACTGATCGCGTTCGAACTGGGTGGCGCGAAGAGCTGGTACGTTCCGGCCATAGTCCTGGTTACGGAAGTAGCGGTATCCGCTGCCGTGAAATGCGTTGGTTCCGCTTTTAGTCACCGCATTGATGATGAGTCCACCGAAGTTGCCCTGGCGAACGTCGAACGGAGCGAGAAGTACCTGAAGCTCCTTCACTGCATCGATGGAGATTGCCTTGGCACCAATCTGGCCGCCTGGCTGACCTGTCGAACCGAGTCCGAAAACGTCTCTCTCAGTAGCACCGTCGATCTGCACGTTGTTCATGCGGTTCGACATGCCGCCGGCGGAGTTGCCGGGACCGGTGCTGGAGACCTGGGGAGTGAGCTTGAGGAAGTCGTTCAGGTTTCTGCTGGTCGTCGGCAGACGCTGGATAACAGTATCCGACAACGTCGTCTTCGTTCCGGTGTTGGTCGGAGTGATGTCCGACGTTTGCGCCGCTGCGCTGACCACGACACCTGAGAGCTGCGCGGCCTGCTGCGTCATCGTGATATCAACGCGGGTCGTGGTGCTCAGGCGAATCAGGAGGTTGTCGCGTGTGACCGGCTGATAGCCGATCCGGCGAACTGTTACGCTGTAAGGACCGCCGGTCTCGAGACCCTGCACGAGGAAGGACCCGCCTTCACGCGTGAGTCCACCGGTGCTGAAGCCGGTCGAGCGGTTGGTGACCTGAACCTGCGCATTCGCGATTCCCGCACCAGTGGCATCGGTGATGGTTCCTGCAAAAGCGCCTGTGGTCACACCCTGAGCAGCGGCGGAATTAATTCCGGCACTGAGCATCGCAAATACAGCCGCGATGGCAATAAACAAACGGGTTTTGATCATGGGAAAAAAGAGGGGTGAGAGGGAGCTAAAAGGTATGGCTTGGTACAGCGAACGGTCAAGAAAAACTTGTCCCAAAACCGTCTCAGTTTTGTACCCGTTTTCTCCCTACGGTGAGGTAGTAGACGGGGATGCCCAAAACGATTACTCCGAGGACAACCAGGGTAGGCAGCCGACTCGCCGGGTCGATTATCGCGTTGGCCAGCAGATAAATGGTCGCCAGGATGAACAGCAAGGGTACGATTGGGTACCCCGGGACCCTGAATGGGGGCGAATAACCAGGGCGGCGGCGCAGAACGAATATCGCCGCGACAGCCAGCGCGTAAAACGGCACTATCGCTGTCACGAAAGCGTCAGCCAGCTGCTCGAAGGTCCCGAGCAGAACGAAGGCAACCCCCAGCACGGTCTGGAGCAGGATTGCCACATGAGGCGTTTTGTACCTGGAATGCACGGCCGCGACCTTCTTATGGAGGAGCCCATCATCGGCCATCGCGAAGAAAATCCGTGAACGGCCTAGAACCGAACCGTTGAGAGTTCCGAAAGTGGAGAGCATCACAGTCATCGCCACAAAGAGGACGCCCGGCGTTCCAATGAGCCGCTCGGCGACATCCGCGGCCACCAGCTTGGAATGCCGCATTTCTTCAATTGAAAGAACGGACATGTACGCCAGATTGGCGATTACATAGATGCCGATAATGCCAAGTGTCCCGATAATCAGGGCCCTTGGAAGATTCTTCCTCGGCTCCCTTACTTCACCACCGAGAAAGGTCAGGTCCCCCCAGCCGTCATAGACCCAAAGGACTGACACAAGAGCGAGCCCGAATGGCGCAATCGAAAATCCCTCCGGCGGCATTACCGGCTGAAAATGGGGTTGTCCTCCTGCCGGTCGCGCGATGGTAAACGCGAGCAGCGCGATCACCATCAGGGCGCCGAATTTCGCAATCGTCGTGATGTTCTGAACGAGAGACGCCCATCGAAGCCCTATGTAATTGAAAAAGCCAACCACGACGATTGCGATTGCAGCGACGTAGTGGGCCCAGGTGCTGTACGGTTCTGTCGCCGGGTTGTGCCCCAGAACGCGAACGAAGTACTCTGCGAACGTGAGGGAAATCGCGCCAAGCGATGCCGCACAGATGAGAACGAGCTCTGACCATCCAAACAGAAATGCGGCGAGCCTCCCCCACCCTTCCCTTAGAAATGCGTAGACGCCGCCACTCTGCGGGTACGCACCGGACATTTCCGCATACGTAAGTGCTCCACACAGAGCGAACAGGCCGCCTGTGACCCAGACGGCAAGCAATGGCAGCGCACCTGGCAGCTTGTCCGCAATTCCAGCCGGCGACCGAAATATTCCGGAACCGATTGTGGTTCCAATGACAAATGACACTGCGCTCCACAAACCGAGCTGCCGGGGGAGCCTCGAATCTTCTGCGCGGCCTTCAATCATGCGCATACGCTACTCCAGAACAGGCCGCAATGCGAGTATCTTTGCATGCATTCCCTAATCAGACAAAATGCCTGCTGGTGAGATCCTGTTCGGCATCTGCGCCCTGTGCTGCATCGCTGGCGAGATAGCAATCCTGCGTTCCGCATTCAAGACATCGAAACTCCCGCTGCCACCTGGCGCTACGCGTTTCGGTGAAGTCATGTGGAGCATCGTTCCGGCTCTCGCACTCGGAGCTCTCCTGTTCTCCACGTTCGGCGCGATCAAGGCCCGCTGATGCTGACCATTCGCCGGCTCGCATACCTGTCCATCGCGATAGCGTATGTCCAGATAGTATTCGGTGCCATCGTCCGCATCACCGGTTCGGGCATGGGCTGCGGAGATCACTGGCCCCGGTGCCTCGGTAGCTGGCTTCCGGATCTTGGAAACGCGCAGACGGCAATCGAGCTCACCCATCGAGCGCTTGGCACACTTGTGGGCATCAGCACAATCCTGCTCTTCTTCTTTGCGTGGAGACTGAGTCGCACGCAGCCGGAAGGAAGGCCTGTGTTTCGGAGTGCGCTGCTTTCTGTGCTCGTAGTTGTAGCAGTAGGACTGCTCGGTCGGTCGGCGGTGAAAATGGGATTGCAGCCATATGTCATCGTCATTCACC
>JACDDZ010000107.1 GCA_013816695.1 Gemmatimonadaceae bacterium | reverse complement strand
GTTACCGACTCCGGAATCGGAATCGATCCCGACCACTTGCCACACCTTTTCGACCGCTTCTGGAAAGCCAGCAAAGGATCGCGGTCCGGAGCCGGCCTTGGCCTTTTCATTGTGAAGGGAATCGTGGAAAGCCACGGAGGCACTTTGAGCGTGGAAAGCGTCCCGGGCTCCGGAACTACATTTCGGTTTACCCTTCCAGGAGCGTCGGACGCCGCATGGCGACCCGACAGTCCCGCCGTGCTTGAAGCATAGGATGGTGGCGCTTAGGTTGGACTGAAAGAGTAAAGAAGCGGTGATCGCCGCTCTTTTGACTTTGCTCGGGTGGCGAAACGGGTAGACGCGAGGGACTTAAAATCCCTTCCCGGCAACGGGGTCCCAGTTCGAGTCTGGGCCCGAGCATGCTCCAAATACATTTGGTTACGTCCCTGCCAAACATTCGTCTTACGGATGAGTGTTTCCTGACAAACCATATGATCCCGTAACACTCAGCCGTGGTTCCGGTATATGGGGCCAGCGGGTTCGACCGGAGCGTGTTGGGACGCTGCCCATCTCTCGCATGACACTTCCGTGTCGAAAACGCTTCTCGCCTGTTTGATCGCAGGCTTCGGGCTCGCCTGCGCCGGCACCCCGACCGCTCCCAAAAGCAACGAACCGGGCACCACCTCAGGCGTTACGGTCAATCCAGCAGTTCCAACTACACCACCCGCTCCAACCTCGACCCCGCCAACTCCAAAAACGGCCGGAGTGCAGGGAGGTAATACTCAGGCGGCTCTCGTCGGAACTTCCCTGCCGACGCCACTCTCGCTCTGGGTTGCCGATGTTAACGGGACAGGGGTCCCGAATGTAGCCGTCACGTTCGCGGTAACGCTCGGGGGCGGCCGAATTGAATCTGCCACTGCAACAACAAATTCAGTTGGCATAGCGAGCTCCGGGACCTGGACTCTCGGATCAACCGCTGGACCGCAACTCGTGATCGCGACTCTCGACGGTCGAGATCTTAATGTCACATTCGCCGCAACCGCGAGCTCTCCGCCCCCGCCACCTGCGGCTCCCGCCCCGGCTCCTGCACCTGCACCTGCGCCTGCGCCTACACCTGCACCCGCACCCGCACCTGCACCCGCACCTGCACCCGCGCCTGCACCCGCGCCCAGCCCAATTGCATCGAGTATTTCGATTACCGGTGGCAATAGCCAGTCATCACCGGCTGGACGCGGCGTTCCCAACGACATCACAGTAAAAGTTGCAGATGCAGCAGGCACCGTCTTTCCGAATGCTACAGTACTGCTCACTGCTGGAAACGGCGGTACCGTTTCGCCGGCTTCCATTGTAACAAACGCGGCTGGCACTGCAATCATTCGCGGCTGGACGTTGGGACCGGCGGCCGGACCCCAGTCAATGACTGCACGCGTGGCGACGGGCGCCGTGAACCCGACGGTAACCGTTGGCGCCACAGCAGTGGTAGCGCGTATCATCACGTTCGGTGACTCGAATACGGATCGAGGCTATGCTGGTGCAGGTGCGTCGATTGTCGCGCTCTCCTACGTCTCGGTAGACTACGAGCGACCCGCCGCCTCGGCGCCGAATAATTCCACGCAGCTTGCCGGCAAGATTGAAAGCCAGTGGGCGCAGCGATACTCGCCCGCAATTGTCGCCGTGAATCATGCGATTGGAGGCACAACCAGCGGCTCCGGACGCACGCAATATGGATCACCCAACGCGCTGACTCCAGTCAACGGAATTACGCGATTTGACGCCGAGGTACTCGGACTCGGAAGTCCTTGGAATGGAGGAGAACTGGCGAACCTGGTGTATTCTGGTCCAATCACTCGCGCACGGTCCTTCACTCCGACAGTGAATGATTTTGTATACGTGTCCATCGGCACAAACGACCAGTACTACGGTGTCAGCGCTGCTCAGACAGTCGCAAACATTGGCACCATGATCGACAAGTGGGTTGCGCGAGGTTTGCCGGCGAATCATTTCATCGTAACCACGCTTGGCCCTTCCCCAATTTCAACCAGCATGCCTGCGGTCAACACGGGAATTCGCTCGCTTGTCGCGCAAAAGGGCATAAGGATGATCGACCTCGCCACCTACTTATCCCCCGACAACGGCCTTACATGGCATTCACAGAATCTCGTCGTCCAGGACGGCACCGGCGCACATTACGCTGAAGGCGTTCGAAGCTGGCTTGCGGACCAGGTTGCGACAATCATGGGAGCGGTGACAGCACCGCGATAAAACCCGGGAATTACTGCATATTTAGAGGGCGCCTTCGATGAAGAAGGCGCCCTTTGCATCTCATTCATGGAACACAAGATCACAACCACTTATCTCTACCGCAGCACGCGCAAAATCGTGATGCTCGCGATAGCTTCTTCCATATTGGCCGGCACCGCGAAGAGTCAGCGTTCACTTCCATTCGGAGACGATGCCCTCGTTCTCGGCGTCGGACAGGTTCGCACGGGCATGCACGGATCCTGGCAGTTCTACGATCAGGTATATACCGGAAACGGCGCTGTTGCCTCGTACGGCTCCCAGTACTCATTCGCAGCGGCAGGCACGGCGGCCTTTCCATCCCTCGCAGGAAACGAGACAGCCATCCGCACGGTGAGCGGCCAAAATGCCTTCACGCTTTCGCTCGGAGCAACTGACGTTCAGGCCACGCATCGGACGGCGTCTACCTCGCTGCTACTCGATCTTGGCCTGCCTGGAAGATTGATGATCTCGGCGGAAATTCCATTCGTGCGTGTCGAGGCAACTGCGCGCATATCCGCAAACTCTGAAATCGGCAGCGCCAACGTGGGTGCAAATCCCGCGTTGACATCTGTGTCCGCTTTTGCTGCTGACACATTGCTCGCAAATCAGATATCCAGGGCACGCACTGCCCTGAGTACGCAGCTCTCCTCATGTCTCGGCAACAGTGCTTCGCAATGCGCCACCGTCAACGCACGCAGAACGGAGGCGCAAGCGCTGGTGAACACCTCCGCCACACTTTCCAGCGGAATTCTGCTACTGGCAACGTCCCCGTTTGTCCCGCTCTCGTCGAGCGCTACACACGCAGCAATCACGACGCGCGTCGCGGCGGTCGCGGCGGCCTACCGGGATTTTGGAATCAGTACGGTGACAGGAACATCGATCACTTCCGCGACGCTACCAATCACAGGCGCGGCATATCGTGACTTCCTCGCCAATTCAAGCATTGGACCTGGCGGCACACTGCCGTCGTTCCGTACTCTCACGCGCCTCGGAGACATAAGCCTCACTGCGAAATTCCGTGTAACCGAAACGGACAAAGTTCGCGCTGCCGGGTTTGCACGCATCTTCTTTCCCACGGGCGGAAAACCTTCTGCGGGCGAACTGCTTCCCCTTGTCGCCGGCGAAGGACTGTCCCGAACCGAGCTTGGTGGCGTTGCCGACTTATTCCTGGCGAACCGGGTTTTTACCACTGTCACAGGCTCCGGAATCTTCGGCATGTCGGACGGTAGCAAAGCGGGATTCAACTTTTCGGTTACGCCGGGCTACGCTTTCAACAAATGGCTTTTGCTCGGAGCGCAGTACCAGACCCGGCACGTTGGTGACGCAACGGACAATCGGGTTGGCGGAGGGATTTCCTTTTCAAACCTTTCTGCGTCGCGCACGATGGGCCCGCGATTTCCTCTGGAGGCCACCTTCTTCCATTCGCAAAGCATCAGCGGAAGCGGCTTTCAGCCCAAGACTTTCAGCGACGAAATTCGCGTCAGGATTTTCGCAAGGCGCTAGTCAGGCGGCAGCCGAGCTCAGAAGTTCCTTTGCGTGCGCCTGACTGACCTTGCTTTCGGGATCGCCACCAAGCATTCGTGCGATCTCGGTCACGCGATCCTTCCCCGAGAGGATAGCGATGTCGGCGGATGTAACACCTGTCTTCGCGGCCTTGGCAACCACCATGTGATGGTGTGCGCGCGCGGCGATTTGCGGAAGGTGTGAGATCGCGAACACCTGATGATGCTCGGCCACCCGGCGAAGCATGTCACCCACCTGCAGCCCGACTTTCCCCCCGATTCCCGCGTCAACCTCATCGAAGATCAGGGTTGGAACTTCATCGGCCCGCGCCAGGATCGTCTTAAGCGCCAGCATCACCCGTGACAGCTCTCCGCCAGACGCAACCTTTGCGAGCGGCCGCGCATCGTGCCCGACGTTGAGGGTAACAAGAAACTCAACATCCTCGGCTCCGGTGGAGGAAATCTCGTTCTTCTCAACAAGGCGAACGGAGAACTTTCCATCGCCCATCCCGAGATCAGGAAGTATTGCATCCACCGATTTGGAAAGTTTGCGAGCGGCACTCTTGCGAACTTCCGTAAGTTTCAATGCGTGAGCAGTGAGATTGTCAGTGGCGGACTTCTCACGCGCCTTGAGCTCGCCGATGTCCAGTGAACCGGTTTCGACCAGGTCCAGTTCTGTCCGTGACTTGCGGCCTGTCTCGATGACTTCATCGAGCGTGGGTCCATACTTGCGCGTCAGCTCGTAAATCATGTCACGGCGCCGACGCACATTGGCCAGGCGATCGGGATCCAGGTCAATTGCCGCGAGGTAGTCACTCAACGAACGGGACAGCTCGTCAAGCGCGTAAAAGCCGTTGTCGTACAGCTCCTGAAACCTCGATGTGGACGAATCGATCTTTTTTAATCCGGCAAGTGACCGCGTCATTCCACTCAGAGCCGGCAGCGCCCCCGACTCGTCTTCGCCGAGCAGTGATAGAAGACCCTGAACGAGCGAGCGAAGCTCGTCAGTGTTCTCCATTATCCGCGCTTCCTCTTCCAGCGTTGCATCCTCACCTGCAACCAGTTTCGCGGCTTCGATCTCGCTACAAACGTGGCGGAGATAGTCGGCCCGCTTCTCCGCATCCTGCTTTCGCATGCTCAGCGTCTTTATGTGCCGCTGAATTTCGGACAGCTCCGAGTGAGCCTCCGCAACGCTGTGGAGCTGATCGTCGGCGTTGGCCGATTTATCCAGCAGCATTCGCTGTGCATCTGGATCGAGAAGAGTTTGAGCCTCGTGCTGGCCGTGAAGGTTGACGAGCATTCTCCCGATTTCAGCGAGTGCGGCCGCTGTAACGGAGGTTCCATTCACCCATGCTCTGCCTCTCCCGGTACTGCTGATTTCACGTTTCAGTACCAGCACCGCACCGTCAACTTCAATTCCCCGCTCATCGGCGGCGGCGAGGATCGTCTTGCGATCGGCAATCTCAAACGTCCCTTCTACTGTCGCCTTGTCCGACCCTGTTCGAATCAGGTCCGAATTGGCGCGCTCCCCCAGCAGGAATCCCAGCGCGCCAACGATGATGGACTTTCCCGCGCCTGTTTCGCCGGACAACACATTGAACCCCGTCGCGAGTGGAAGCGTGACGGATTCGATGATTGCAAAATTCCGGATTCGGAGCTCGGTCAGCATCTGCTGCCTAGTCTCTGTCGGGTAACCCGCCCCATCCAAGTTTCACGCGAATTTTCTCGAAGAACGTTGTCTTCTGAAAGCGAACGATGAGCACCGACTCGGCCGCCCGCCGGACTACAAGTCGCTCGTGATCGCGAAAATTTGCGCCAACCTGACCGTCAACGGTTACCAGTAGCTCGGTCGCAGAATCATCCGCCTGCACCGATATCTCTGCCGTGGGCGGAACGACAAGTGGACGTACTGCCAGAGTGTGGGCCGATATCGGCGTGATGATTATCGATTCCACCGTGGGCACAACGACTGGGCCGCCTGCCGAAAGACTGTATGCAGTGGATCCTGTTGGGGTGGAAATGACAATCCCGTCACAGGCGTAAGAGCCAAGTGAGGCGCCATCTACAGTGATACCGAGCCGGACGACTCGTGCGAATCCACCCTTGTGCAGTACAAAGTCGTTGAGCGCCCTCCATTCCTTCTTGGTAGCTCCCTTCTCGTCCACGGCGCGCGCGCCCAGCACCATTCTCGCCTCGGCGACGAACCTGCCGCCCGCAAAATCGGAAAGTGCCATAGCGAGGTCGGATCCCTGGCAGCTTGTCAAAAACCCCAGTCTGCCAAGATTGACGCCCAGAATCGGGATCTGCCGACCCTTGAGAAATCGCG
>JACDDZ010000106.1 GCA_013816695.1 Gemmatimonadaceae bacterium | reverse complement strand
GGTGCTGCATCCCACTCTTCAGTCTCGATGATGTGCCGCACGCGCATTACCATCAGTGCCCGGCGCTGCCGCGGCGATAGCGTCTCGCTTTGGCACGGAAGCATTCCCTCCAACATCCGGAGCGCATCCGAGTACCGGCCTTGCTGGAGATATGCATAGTGGAGCCAGGAGGTGTAATGGTGTGGCGTCCAGGCATCGTGATTGTGGCCCGACGCTATCTCGTTCTGCGACACTACCTCGTCCCACATTCCCATCGCGAGAAAGATGTGCGTCGTCATGTGCTGGGCGTGCGCGGCGCCGGGAGCGATCTTTGAGTAAGCGCGTGCCGCATCGAGCCCACGCGGCGCATGCTCGGCGTCGTCGAACGAGTGTATCACATAGTGCGCGGCTCCCGGGTGATCCGGGTTCGACTTGAACAACGTTTCGGCAATTTCTCCGGCGCGCACATAGGTCTTCACGTCGCGTACGCCCTGATTCAGTCCCAGCAGCGCAAGGGAATAGAATGCCTTCGCTTCGTTGTCTTCCGGAAACGTGTCAACAATACGCTTCATCGCCGCCGAGTAAGATGTATCACGCGAGGCTTTCTTGCCGTCCGCGTAGAGAATCTCCACGGCATCGAGATACATTTTCTCGCTGGGGGTCACTGCCTTCGACTGCCGTCCTTCCCTGGTTGGAGCAAGTCGGTTCAGCACGTCGCGCGCTGCCTGAAGATTCTGCTCGTTCCATATAGGGTGCGTGTGTGACATCGCCTCGCCCCAGTATGCCATCGCGAAACCAGGATACAGGTCCTGAGCCTTGCGAAACTCGGCCGCAGCTGATGGATACTCGAAGCTGTGCAGATAGAGCACGCCACGCACGAATGCCTTGTGCGCATCGGAGGGACCCGATGTCGGGAAGTCGATCGTTCCCAGCTTTTCGTCCTGGGCGAGCGACGGCACAGGGAATCCGATCATTACCGCGACAAGCAGGACGAGAGGCAGTAAGGTTCGCATCTCTATAGTATGTGGCTGCAACCGCTCAAATGCCATTTCCTGGGGGGGGGGCACGAAGCGGCAAGGCGCGCAGCTTCCTACGCATTACCCGGGGAAGGTACCCCGTAGTCGAGGGCACGAAGACTGGCGGCTGCGATTCGCTGGCGCGACATTCGGGTGACCGCTTCGTTCTCCCCAACCAACCCGCTACATGCGCGCCTTCATCCTTTCTGCCCTGTTGCTGCTGGCCATGCCAATCGACATGGCAGGCGCACAACGATCTGACACCAGTGTTGCATTGAGCGTAACGCTCGATCATCCCGACTGGCGCTATCGGCGCGGCGAGATGGCTCGCTTCAGCGTGGCGCTCACACGGAATGGACACCCTGTGCCGGACGCCAGGGTCATCGTCATCCTGGGGCAGGAACGCATGAAGGCCATGCGCCGCGACACTGTTTCACTCGCCGCAGGGCCATATACCATCGGCGGAACCCTGCGAGAGCCAGGCTTCCTGCGGGTCACGGCGACTACGAAGATTGACGGACTGACGCACACGGCGATGGCCACAGCGGGGTTCGACCCCGAAAGCATGGTCACGTCGAGGACTTGATCCGGTACGTGACATTTCTTCGCTACTAGGTCGACTACCTCTTGGGGCTTGGCGGAGCCACCCAGTTCTCTGAGCGCGTCAAGGAGCGGGTTGATCCAACTAGCGAATTCAGATTGAGGCCGTTCGCATTGGAAGACGCGAACATCTTAAGCGCATTGAGCCAACTTCCGAAGCGACGAACGTACGGACTGTGGGTTATACGGGAGAGCGATGGGGTCATCTCAGCCCGACGTGGTTGGCGACCGAGTCTTATCCACACTTCGCGAATGTTGTTCCATAGCTCTTCATCGTCCACTTCGCGCACGTGAGATAGCGTCAGGCCGGCAGCCTGCAAGGCAGTGTTCCAGCTTTTGAAGCGTGACTTCACGACTGCGGACGAAAACCGCCCACGCTGGTTGTAAGCCCGAACCGTTAGCGTTCTATCGGTTCCCGCGACTCGTCGAAGATCATCGAGAATCTCTTCGTTGGACATCCTTGGTTTTGTGTCTTCGAATTCGAACGCCATTTAGGATGACAGAGATGAGATCGTGCTGACGTCTAACTAGTCATTAGACTGACCGCATAAACTGCGGAGAAATCGCAAAAGATGCAAAGCCTCGCCGCATTTGCACCCTGGACGAAATAACCGTCAGTCGGATGAATCATTCGCCTGCAAGTGTTTGCAAAAAAGCCTAGCCGAATGACTTGGAGATAGACTTCAAAACCCTCGCAGCCTATTTGTCGCGGAAAGAATGGTTGGATCGTAGCACCAAGAATTCGCCCAGCATTGCTAGCTCGCACGAACCGCCTCAATGAGTGCCGCAAGACTTTTCCTTGCATCCCCAAACAACATTCTCGTATTCCCGCGATAGAACAACTCGTTCTCAATCCCTGCAAACCCAGGATTCATCGACCGCTTCAGCACGATGACATTTCTCGCCTTATCCACATCCAGAATCGGCATCCCATAAATCGGACTCGACGTATCGGTCCGCGCCGCCGGATTCACAACGTCGTTCGCACCCACGACTAGCACTACATCGGTTTGCTCGAACTGCGGATTGATCTCATCCATCTCCGCCAGCTGATCGTACGGAACCTCCGCCTCAGCCAACAACACGTTCATATGTCCAGGCATTCGCCCCGCAACAGGATGAATTGCGTACTTCACCTCCACACCACGCTTCTCGAGTTCCGTCGCCAATTCGCGTGACGCATGCTGCGCTTCAGCGACTGCGAGTCCATAACCGGGTACAATCACAACCTTGTTCGCATACGCCATCGCAACCGCAGCATCCTCGGCGGAAGTCTGACGAACAGTGAGTCCGGATGCGTTTGTCGCAGCAGCTGAGGCCACCGGTGTACCAAACCCGGCGAACAGCACGTTGGAGATATTCCGGTTCATCGCCTTGCTCATGAGCAGCGTGAGCAGGGTACCCGAGGATCCAACCAGGATTCCCGCTACAACCAGCAGCTGGTTGCCAAGCGCGAGTCCTGTCAGCGCAGCCGCAAGTCCGGTGAGCGAATTCAGGATGGAAATGATCACCGGCATGTCGCCGCCACCGATGGGCAGTACGAACATCACCCCCAACAGCAGTGCGAGTCCGGTAAGAATCCACACATAATTCACGTCGCCTTGGCCGACCACCACCATTGCGCCGAGCGCGAGAATCCCGAGTGCGATGATTCCGTTCACGAACTTTTGCCCAGGGAAGAGCATTGGCTTCCCGCTCAACAGCTCCTGAAGCTTTCCAAACGCGACAATGCTGCCTGTCAGTGAGAGCGCACCAATCGCAGCGCCGAGCACTGCGGCGGTCTTGGCTCCATACCCTGCACCAGGCGCACGCGAAAACTCCACTACGGAAACAATCGCTGCAGTCGCGCCACCCATTCCGTTGAAAAGCGCAACCATCTGCGGCATTTGGGTCATCGCGACCGTGCGACCGAAGTAGATGCCGATGCCAGCACCGACAATGGTTCCGCCAATGATGGTCCACCAGTTCACGATTCCGCGATCGAGCAGTGTCGCGCTCAGTGCGATGGCCATTCCGAGTGCGGCAGTCCGGTTGCCAGAACGCGCGGTTGCAGGCGAGCTGAGTCGCTTCAAACCAAAAATGAAGAGCAGCGCGGCCACAACGTAGCTGGCCTGCATGGCGAAAAGACGATAATCGTCGATCAAGACTTCGTCTCCTCTTTCTTCTTCCGGAACATCTCCAGCATCCGGTCAGTCACGACGAACCCGCCAAACACATTGGCAGCGCCGAGGGCAACTGCTATGAAACCCAGTGTCTGCAGAAAGGCGCCGCTAACCGAGCCCGCGATCAGGATGGCACCGAGCATCACGATGCCGTGGATCGCATTGGTTCCCGACATAAGCGGAGTGTGCAGCACTGACGGAACCCGCGAGATGACTTCGTAGCCGACGAATGTCGCGAGAATGAATATGAAGATTCCCAGTACGATGGTATCGCTCATGCCCGTGCCTCCGACGCAACCTGGGATTGCACCTTTAGTCTCTCCCTCGTGGTCTCGTGCAGAACCTCGCCGGGCTTGGCTATGCAGACGTCCTTGGTGATTACATCTGCGAGATCGACCTTCGGCTCGCCTTCAGGAGCTAGGTGAGCCAGAAATGCCGCAATGTTCCGCGAATACATGTCGCTCGAGTGCTGGGGCATTTCCGCGGGAAGGTTTGTCGGACCTGCAATTGTCACGTCATGTCGCACTACAGTTTTCCCAGGAACTGTCAGCTCACAGTTCCCGCCATTCTCCGCAGCAATGTCAATAATCACCGAGCCCCACTTCATTGCGTACACAGCTTCATCTGTGATCAGTCGCGGGGCGGGACGGCCGGGGACCTGCGCGGTCGCAATCACTACGTCCGCATCCTTAAGATGCTTTGCAATGATTGACTGCTCACGACTGAGTAAATCCTCACCCAGCGCTTTCGCATATCCGCCAGCGTCCTCCGCTTCGTGTGAGCCGAGATCGAGGCTGACGAACTTTCCGCGCAGACTCTCGACATGCTCCTTTGCCGCGGGCCTCGTGTCGAACGCATACACCACAGCGCCAAGACGGCGCGCGGTCGCAATTGCCTGTAGTCCCGCAACACCTGCTCCAATTACAAACACAGTCGCGGGCCGAATGGTCCCTGCGGCTGTCATCAACAACGGAAAAAATCTCGGCAGGCTGCTCGCCGCGAGCATCACTGCTTTGTAGCCGGCAACGGTTGCCTGCGAAGAGTTCACATCCATGGCCTGCGCTCGCGTAATGCGGGGCATGAGATCCATGCTGTATGCAAAGATTCCGCGGTCGGCGTACATGCCTACAGTCTCCGGCTCGCTCAATGGGCGGAGCACTCCAACCAGGTGACACCCAACGGGGAGCATCTCAACTTCATGCTTTCCACTTTCGAGTCGCACCGGACGCTGCACCTTCACGACGCACTGTGCGTCTCGCAAAGCTTCAACGACATCGGCGGCGATTGTCGCGCCCGCAGCGCGATATGCATCATCCGAATATCCGGCACTCTCGCCGGCGTGCGCTTCAACGGTTATCTGGTGTCCAGCCTTGGTGAGCTTTGCAACGGTCTCGGGCGTGAGACCCACTCGGCGCTCACCGGGCATCATTTCCTTGGGAACTGCTACTTTCATCTAGGAGTGAACGAGGGGAAAGAGTTAAGGAGAAAGCAAAAGCAAAGGCGGCATCTACCTCGCGTAAAAGTTACATACTATAGATAGGGGACTGACAGGAGGCCGACCGATTCCAATGCAGCCAGTTAAGCCTGATCCGTATGTTTCGCTCCGTAATCCCAATTTTCGCTGGTTTTCGGCGAGTTTGGTCGCGTTTACGCTTGGCACACAGATCCAGGCTGTGGTTGTTGCATGGCAGGTGTATGAGCTTACGAAGGACCCGCTATACCTGGGGCTCGTGGGCCTCGCCGAGGCGGTTCCGTTTATTGGCGCGGCACTTTACGCCGGGCATATCGCCGACCTGCATGACAGAAAACGTCTAACTATCGCGGCATACGCGCTTCAGGTTGTGTGCGCGATCATGCTGCTCGCGCTGGCGATCAATGCCGAATTTCTGGCTGGCCGGGTCTGGCTGATCTTCGCTGTGGTCAGTCTCAGCGGAGTTGCGCGCAGTTTTCTTGCGCCCGCCCGTAATGCGTTGGCAGCCGAGATCGTGCCTCGTGAGACCTACTCGAACGCGATCGCCTGGCGCATGTCGCTCTGGCAATTCGCTTCGGTTTTCGGGCCTGCACTGGGCGGACTCATTTATGGGTTTTCGGGGGTAGTTGCTGCCTACGCGACGGCATTGGTCCTGTGCATCCTAGGGCTGGTGCTATTCCAGTGCATCAGTTATGAACGGCAGCCGAAGAAAGCCCAAGAAGGCACGCTGGGCGAAAATCTTACGCTCGGCATCCGGTTTCTCCTGAAGCAGCCCGAGCTGCTAGGCGCCCAGATGCTGGACCTTTTCTCGGTTCTCTTTGGCGGAGCGCCGGCACTACTTCCAATCTTTGCGTCGGAGATTCTCAGAGTGGGACCGGAAGGGTTGGGTGTGCTGCGCGCAGCTCCCGCCGC
>JACDDZ010000105.1 GCA_013816695.1 Gemmatimonadaceae bacterium | reverse complement strand
TCTTCAAGTCATCAACCGCACTCGGCGCTGCCTATGGCATCGCTGTAACGGGAACGTTCATAATGACGAACATTCTCCTGTTCGTTGTGGCTCGCACCTGGTGGAACTGGAGCTTGTTGAAAGCGGTCGCGCTGACTGCCATTTTCATGATTGTGGATCTGGCTTTCTTCGGGGCGAACATCCTCAAGATCCCGCAGGGTGGCTGGTTCCCCCTTGTAATTGCGTTCCTGATTTTCACGGCCATGACTACATGGGCCCGCGGCCGCGCCTTGCTCCAGCAAAAACAGGGCGTTGGCGGCCTGACAATGGAAGAATTCATCGAGAGCATCTCGCGGAAGCAGCCGGCGCGCGTTTCGGGACTGGCAGTATTTCTCGCGCGTGATCCGTCCAAGGTCCCTTCAGTTCTTCTGCACCACCTGAAACACAACAAGGTGTTGCACCAGAAGGTCGTGTTGTTGTCGGTATTATCTGAGGAAGTGCCGAGTGTCCCGGAAGAAGAGCGAATCAAGATCGAGCCACTGCGCGACGGCTTTTATCGAATTAGTGCGCGATACGGCTTTATGGAAACTCCGAAAATTCCGGATATCATGAAGCGCGCATCTGAGTCAGGGATCCACGCAAGCAAGGCGGAAACCACCTACTACCTGGGACGCGAAGAGCTGATTCCCAGCGAGGAAGGAAACGTTGTCTGGCGCTGGCGGAAGAAGCTGTTCCGATTCATGTCCCGCAATGCAACTTCGCCCACCAAGTATTTCGACCTTCCACCAAATCGCGTAGTCGAGCTCGGCGCACAGATCGAGTTCTAGTGCTCGTCTCCAACAGTCCGGCGAAATTTCTCGATCTCGCGCCGGTCTTTCTTGCTGGGGCGACCAGTCTCGTAACCAGTGCCAGAGTTCATGGCACGTACATGCGCGGCCATCTCTTCGCGCGCTTTCCTGGATTCCGGCAGCTCGTCGAACAGCGTAGCGGCAATAGCTGCAGATCCACGCTTCTCCGATACGGCTTTTACGGAAACTATGTGCTCAAAAGGTCCCATGCGAACCCGCACCTCGTCGCCCGCGCCTACCTGCCGAGCACGCTTGACCTTTTCGCCGTTCACAAGAATCTTCCCGCCGTCGAGCGCTTCAACAGCAAGAGCTCGCGTCTTGTAAAACCTCGCGGCCCAAAGCCATTTGTCGATTCTTACTCTTGATTCAGGTATCATCTGTTTTTTGAGTTCAATTAGTGGCTCGACTGCCGACGCAGAGGACGCAAAGGACACACAGGAACGCGCAGAGGTTTTTTGGTGAACTACACGGACATTTCAATGTTGTCGCTTTTCCCATATTATTTGCAGTCCTCTGCGACAACCTCTGTGTCCTTTGCGTCCTCTGCGTCGGCAGTCGAGCCGCACGCCAATCTCTGATAAATGAAAAACCTTTTCGTCACAATAACATTCGCTGTATTAACCATAAATGCTGAAGCCCAGACAACTACTGCCTCGCAAACCGAGAGGCCGATAGTTCCGTTCGAGGACAACAGTTTCCTTCTTGCAGAAGCCTACAACCAGGAAGCCGGCGTCGTGCAGCACATTGCCATGGTCGAGCGCGGCGAAAATAATGCGATGGATGCGTCGTTCACTGAGGAATGGCCACTCGGCAGTCAGCGGCACCAGCTCAGTTATACCATTCCACTGGTTCGCGCCGAAGGGACGGGATCCGGCCTTGGACTTGGGGACATTGAGTTGGAGTACAGGCTTCAGGCCTGGGGAATTGGCGAATCCCGCCTCGCGATGGCGCCCAGCGTTACTCTCAGTCTCCCATCAGGGCGGAACGATCGTGGACATGGAAGTTATGGGATTGGCGTTGGACTTCCGGTCAGCTACGCCATCTCGCCAACGCTGGTGACTCACACAAACGTCGGAGTGGTGCACATTCCTGGCGCAAGAGCGGTAGATGGGCGCGCTGCGAACGCGGAGTATTCAATTGGGCAGAGTGTGATCTACAAGGCGTATCCTCAAGCGCACCTGATGCTCGAGTCGCTATGGACGGGCGGCGATTCGGACTCGTTTGTTATCTCGCCGGGCGTGCGCTTCGCGCTGAACTTCAAATCCGGGCTTCAGATTGTGCCGGGAATAGCTGTGCCCTATGAAACCAGGGGCGGTGGATCAACCAGCTACCTCTTCTATCTGAGCATCGAGCACCCGTTCGCCCACCCGCGACCGAATGCCCGATACCCATCCCCAATCAGATAGACGTCCTGAATTTCCCTGACAACCTCGCTGGTGCTGCAAGCGGGGCCAGCGTGCGCGCGCGAACTCTCACGGCAGGCGCCACCTCCATCAACCCCTCCAGATTTTCGCGATAGATCCGCACGTTGGGCATTGCCGGCATCGATGGCATTGCAGGCATCGGCGGCATTCCAGGCATTGCCGGCATGACCTGCATCAACGGGGTTCGCGGGAAACTCAGCCCGAACTCTCCGCTCAGTTTCATGAGCTCCGAAGCACGGATGCTCGTCACCTGAACGTCGCGAATGCGTCCGCCTGAGGTCACGCGTAGCGAAACCTGTGCACCCGGCGTCAGTTTCTGCATCTCGCGAGTCAAGCGGTGGGCAGCGAGTCCGGCTGTGTAGCTGTCCTCGACATCGACAGCGGGGACGCGGAGATCCACGCCGTTGATTGAAGCAATGCGATCACCTTCCACGATTCCAGCCTTTTCAGCCGGACCGTCGGGAGTAACTCGTGCGATGAAAACTCCGAGGGTGTCGCGCTTCGTTCCGGTGGTCTGAACCTCCACGCCAATTACTGCGCGCTTGATAGCCGACGAATCTTCCTTGAAATGCCAGTTGCGGCATTCGGTATTTCCGTCCTTCGTGACGCATCCTTCCCTGGCCGGCAAAGAAACCCTGGGTTCGGGCCGGGGCTTGGTCTGGGCGCTGAGGCCTGTCGCACTCACAAGGCTGACAGCTGCGAGGAATAGTTGAATTCTTTTCATACGGTAGTGCTCCCGAATAATTGGGGTTCAGCCTAATAGACCCACCCCACGATTGAATGGTTGCCTAACGCCCACGGCAGGTGCGAAACCAGTGCTGTCCGGCGATATTCCGCGTTATGGCCACCGCACTGCAACCGCCCCCGCCGAAGCACAACGGCACAGTAGACATCCATACCTTCGAGCATCACTGGCAGGATGAAGCAGACGCTGCGTTCCTGTATCGTCTCCTGGCTGACGCTGAAAAGGATCCGAAAAAGAGGGACATCTATGGACGCCTCGCGGGAGTCGAAGATCGCCATGTAGTCGTCTGGGCGGACTTGATGACCCAGCACGGCAATCCACCCGGTCCATACAAGCCGAGCGGTCGCACACGCCTGCTTGCTGCACTCGGGAAATGGTTTGGCCCGGGCTTCCTGCTTCCCATGCTCTTGCAGGAAGAGGGTCGCGAAGTAAAAGCGTACCTCGACATGTACCGCGCCACGCCTTCAGGATCTCCGGGCGGGGACGAAGCGCTTCTTCTGGCAAAAGAATCTGCGGAACATGCAACAACGCTTGCCGGGATTGCCGGCAAGAGTGGCGAACCCTGGCACCGGACCGAGTCGGGCGGGTTCCTGCGGAACATCGTTTACGGGTTCAATGACGGGCTTACGGCGAACTTCGGGTTGGTCGCAGGCGTACTCGGCGCAACCGCGACTGAACAACATCACATGATCATCGTCGCCGGTGTAGCCGGCGCGATTGCAGATGCACTCTCGATGGGATCGAGCGGATACCTCGCGTCAAAGAGCGAGCAGGAGGTTTACGACTACGAGATTTCCATGGAGCGCGATGAAGTAGCGCTCATGCCGGAAATCGAACGCGACGAGCTGGCGCTCATTTACGAAGCCAAGGGAATTCCAAGGGACGTCGCACACCAGTTGGCGACCCACATAATGGCAGACCCTGAGAAAATGCTCGCCGAGCAGGTTCAGGAGGAGTTGAAGATCGGCGAGAAGGCAATGTCGCCACTGCGCGAGGGATGGGTCACAGGGCTCGCGACGGCGGTCGGTGCCGTCATTCCCGTCTTCCCGTTCCTGGTCTGGACTGGTCAGACAGCAATCATCATTTCGTTTGCGGTGGCGATGCTGTCGCACTTCCTTGTCGGCGCAGCGCGCTCGGTGTTCACCGGACGGTCGGTGTTCCGATCCGGAATCGACATGTTCGTTGTCGGACTCGGTGTAGCGATCGTTGGCTACTACACAGGCGACTGGATCGGGAAGCTGTTTTAAAAAAAGCTGCTAGCTAATAGCGTCAGCTAATAGCTAGCAGCTTTCGTTCAAACTACGATATTCAGGAGCCGGCCCGGAACAAACACGATCTTCCGCGGCGCTCCGACAATGAACTTCGCCATACTCTCGTCCTTCTGAGCCACCGCGAAAGCTTCGTCCTGGGTAATGTCGCGCGGAACCGTAACCTTGCCGCGCACCTTTCCGTTCACCTGCACCACAAGCTCTATGTTATCCTCGCGCGCGAGGTCGGCATCGAAGTCGGGCCAGCCTGAATCGAAGACGCTTTTGCTGTTGCCGAGCTTCTCCCACAGCTCCTCGGCGATGTGCGGCGCGAATGAAGCAACAAGCGGAACCAGCGGCGTAACTTCCTCACGCTGCGGCGTGCGCTCTCCCTTCCGGAGAACATTCATGTACTCCATCATCGCGGCAATTGCCGTGTTGTAGCCGAGCTTCGGAATGTCTTCCGTAACCTTGCGAATTGTCTGGTGCAGCTTCCGCATTACCTCGGGCGATCTATCTGCCGGTTGCGCACTCTCGGCACCATTCGTCACCGCGTCTACCGACGCCCACAGGCGGTCCAGAAATCTTCGTGTTCCTGAAATTCCCTGGTCCCTGAAGTCGCCGCCTTCTTCGTAGCCGCCCAGGAACATGAGGTAGGTGCGGAACGAATCGGCGCCCCACCTGGTGATGTAATCGTCGGGATTTACGATGTTTCCCTTTGTCTTCGACATCTTCGCGCCTTCACGTATGATGTGACCGTGCGCGCGGAAGCGCGTGAACGGTTCCTCGAACTCGAGCAGCCCTTCATCGTGGAGTACCATGGTCACAAAACGTGAATACAGAAGGTGCAGCACTGCGTGCTCATTTCCGCCGATATACGAATCAACCGGAACCCATTTCTTCGTCAGCTCCGGGTCAAACGCTCGTGAGTCATCGCCCACACTCGGGTAGCGCAGGAAGTACCATGCGCTGTCGAGAAAAGTGTCGGACACGTCAGTTTCGCGACGCGCACTTGCACCGCACTCGGGGCACGGGACACGATACCACTCTTCATGGCGCGCGAGCGGCGACACACCCGAGTCATCGGGCTTGAAATCTTCAATGAACGGAAGCACGACTGGAAGATCCTTTTCAGGAACCTGCACTACACCGCACATGTCACAGTAGATGACTGGAATCGGTGGACCCCAATAGCGCTGCCGTGAGACGCACCAGTCGTGCAGGCGGTAGTTCACAACTGGCTTGGCCACACCCTTTGCAGCGAGCCATTCGACAATCGCTTTCTTCCCATCCGGAACAGCGAGATTGTCGAACCTGTCCGAGTTCACCAGTCGGCCCGATTCATTTTCCGTATATGCCGCGTCCAGCGTAGTCGAGGCGTCCTGCCCCTCACCCGCAACCACGCGAGTGATCGGAAGACCGAACTGCGTCGAGAACTCGAAGTCGCGCTCGTCATGACCTGGCACACCCATGATCGCCCCAGTGCCATACTCCATCAGGACGTAGTCGGACACCCAAATCGGGACTTCCTTACCCGTCGCGGGATTCAGGGCAGTGGCTCCCGTGGACACACCCGTCTTACCCGTGCTGCTCTTTCGAGTGACGAGATCCTGCTTTGCAGTTCTCTCACGATACTTCAGCACACTGTCGCGTTCCACGTCCGACATTATCACATCGACAAGCGGATGCTCGGGTGCAAGCACGAGATATGTCGCGCCGAAAATTGTATCCGGCCTCGTCGTAAAGACCTTGATTTGCGAATCGGGGTGCGCTGTGACTGTGAAGTCGATTTCCGCTCCCCGTGATGCGCCAATCCAGTTGCGCTGTGCAGTCTTGGTCGATTCCGACCAGTCAATAGTTTCGAGATTGTCGAGCAGGCGCTGCGCGTAGTCCGTGATCTTGAAAAACCACTGTTCCAGGAAACGCTGTTCGACTGCTGC
>JACDDZ010000104.1 GCA_013816695.1 Gemmatimonadaceae bacterium | reverse complement strand
GCCCGCAACAGCGAGATCGAGAAGGAGGTTGAGCTGGTTGCGATCGAATGTTCCATGTTCCCCGGTGCCCTGCACTTCCACGAAACTCCTGGCCGAAGCCATCACTACGTTCATGTCAACTTCAGCACGGACATCTTCCTCGTAATCGAGATCGATGCGCGGCTCGCCATCGACAATCCCTACGCTTACAGCTGCGACTCGGCGCTTGACCGGAGTAACGGGAATCTTTCCCTGGTCGACAAGCCATTGAAACGCGTCGACGACCGCCACCGAAGCTCCGGTGATTGCGGCTGTGCGCGTCCCACCGTCAGCGACCAGAACGTCACAATCGATCTTGATAGTAAACTCGCCAAAGTTGAAATCGTCGAGCATCGCGCGCATGCTGCGTCCGATAAGGCGCTGGATTTCCTGGGTGCGTCCGCCAAGCTGCGACCGCTCGCGCGAGTTGCGCGTCCTGGTTGCTCTCGGCAGCATCGCATACTCGGCAGTCAGCCAACCCTGGCCCGAGCCGCGCCTCCAGCCCGGAACTCCTTCGTCTACCGATGCCGTGCACAACACCTTGGTGGAGCCGAAAGAGATCAGACACGAACCCTCAGCATATGGAGCCACACCACGTTCAACTGCGACCGGCCGCATGGCAGCCGGCGTCCTGTTTTCCCGCGCCTTACCTTGAGTCACGAAGTCTCTGAATGATTGATGTTGTGGATTGTCCCGGTGTAAGCGGGATCACCTCTACCCGTCCGCCCCAGCCTTTCACTTCCCTTGAGCCCACGATTGTATCGACTGAATAGTCGCCGCCCTTTGCAATTACGTCCGGGCGCACTGCATTGATCAGGTCGATCGGTGTGTCCTCATCGAAAAGCACTACGCGATCGACAGCTTCCAGGCCGGCAAGAACGTACGCTCGCTCAGCTTCGCTCCTCACAGGGCGACTTTCGCCCTTCAGTCGCTTTACAGAGGAGTCAGTGTTGAGCCCGACAATGAGAGCATCGCCAAGCGCGCGCGACCTGGTGAGAATATCTATGTGACCCGGATGAAGCAGGTCGAAAACGCCGTTTGTGAAGACGACACTCCCCTCCTGATTCGCGCGCCACGACTTCAGCTCGTTCAACGCAATGATCTTGCGTGCGGGATCCATGAACGTCAGAAAGTATGCTCAGCCTGGGGATTGAACCTCACCTTTCTGGCCCCAAGAAGGGGCACCGGAATGGACTGGAGGTAACTTCCGGAAATAGTCACGCGCCCGGTGCCGCGGTTCACGCGGACCATGCTCGCCGTCTTGGGCAACCCAAGCGAGTCAGCGAACACCTTGAGCCGCGCCTGGATTTCAAGATCCGTGTGCTGCTGCGCGTACTTCGCTTCCTGTTTTACAGCGTCCTTATAGCGAAAGTAGTCGAGATACGCATTTGCGTACGATCCGCCCAGGTACACAATGCCAGCGATTACAAGCAGCCATACCAAGCATCCAACTGCCCCAACACCGCGGCGCCTTACCATTGCGACTGGGCACCCTGCACGATGTCGCTCACCATGCGCTCTATTGCCTGATGCCGGCCCTGCGCTTCACCGCGTTCCTCGTACTGTCCCTGGGCAATGAGACCCTTTCGCTGCCAGAGTGTCTTTCCGCTCACCTGGTCGACCAGCTCCACATCGACCGATATCTGCAGCATGCGGCGCGCTGAAGTCGTGGAAGTGTTGTCGGCGCTGTAACCAATCGGTATGTCTGTCTCGTACCGCTGGATGGAACCGCGCACAAGAGCATTGGCCTTCGCTTCCGTCGCGTCCCGAAGACCGAGCTTGCGATAGAGCTGCGATCTCAAAACATCGAACACTTCTCGCTGGAGCTCGGGAGCAGCTGTCTGATTGTCGAATGGAAGCACGGCAATTGTGCGGACATGCGATGGCAAGCCGCCGCCCGCGAATCCATAGGGCATGCAGCCTGCGACAATCAGAGCGCTACAAAGCGCGCTAGAAAGAAAAAATCGACGAATCAAATCCACCGGCCTTTCGTGTCTGGGTCACCTTAATGGTAAGCCTTCTACGAGCCGAAGGTACCTGATATTCAAGACTGCCAGTGCTGTCGCGCGTAACCCACTCAGTGATGCGGCCGTCAATGATACGATCGAGGCGAATTAGTTGTCCGTTCTTGACGGTGACACGCCACGCGACCGGGCGGCCAATATCGGCGCGAACTACATCGCCTTCGGAACGCACGACTGTGTCCGGCAGCGCTGGAACTGTCAGTCGTCCAAGACCGGCCCAGAGCATGGCAGGCGGTGGGAGGTACCGCTTGATGATGTCGATCCCGGGCGTGCGCAGTGTATCGCCAACGAGCGCGGCGGCCCCGCCCATTCCCCCGCCGAGAAAGAGGTCAACTCGCGCACTGTCTGGCGGGGCGATTCGCGCGGATCCCTCTCCGCGACCGGTGAGTTCTGCGTCTTCATAATCCCAGTTGAAAACGAGATGGCGATAACCGGCCGGAAGGCCTATGCGCGGCAGAGATGCAACGGGCGCAATCTCCCCGGGCAGCGGCGTGACAGCTCGGGATTGCGCGCAGCCGAGAATCCCCGCGGCCGCAGTCAACGCGGAGACAAGTTTCCGGCCGACTCTCATTGCCTTGCCGAGACCGACTTGATCAGGTCGCCCTGCACGATGGCGTCGAGCGCGCTCCATCCCGAGAGAACCCGGCCGAAAACCGTGTAGCCGCCATCCAGGTGTGGCTGCGGCGAGTGTGTGATAAAGTATTGACTGCCTCCGGTATCCGGTCCCGAGAGCGCCATGCCAAGGACTCCGCGCTCGTACCTGTGTGGGTTCATCTCGTCACGTATTGCGTACCCCGGGCCACCACCTCCGGTCCCGGTCGGATCGCCGTCCTGCGCGACGAAGTTGGGAACGACCCTGTGGAATCTCGTTCCCTTGTAATAGCCCGACTTTGCGAGGGTCATGATGTTATTGACAGTGAGCGGAGCGTCAACCGCAAAGAGCTCGAGCACTATCGGTCCACGAGCTGTATTGACAGTCAGACGCGGTGTCTGGCCGCGCAGCGCCGGCGCTATCAGCGTCCGAACGACGCTTTCGTACCAGGCGAGGTTTTTCGCAGGCGGCAAAATCGAGGGCCAGGCTGCGAACAGAGAAGATGTCCCCGCTGCACTGCGCTCGAGTGGATCAGTGGGCGCGCCAATTCTCGCGAGTGACTGGCGGGCCAGGGCTGGAAAGTTTGTACTGTCACGTTTCCACAGCTCGGCGAGATACTGGACAGCAGAAATGCGCGCGTCATTGGCAGAGTCCGCGCGCGACTTTTCGTATGAGGCAAGCAGCAGGTCGAGATCGGAAGTCGACGGGTTTCTGCTCAGGGCGTCAATTGCCGTTGTACGAACATCGACGCTCGGGTCGGCCAGCATGCGCAACGCAATGGCGCGGATTGCCGGGGTAACCTTGAGTGTGTCGCGTGGAATGGCCACGCTCAACGCAGTGGAACGCACTCTGGCATCGGGGTCCTCGAGCATTCGCACGACTGCAGGATCGAGCGCTGTGCGAGCAGGAAGCGACCCGAGTGCACCTGCAAGCGCAGCGCGGTAGCGCCAGTCTGCATCATCGCCCCAGGCCTTTATGGACGGCAGCGTCACGCCCGCCGCGGCTGCAGATGCAGCGAGACTCGTGCGATACATGAACGACGTGTCCCGTGCCCAGATGCCTGCCCATCCAACCTGCGAAGTGTCGAGCACACCGCCGATAACCTGGGCCGCGGCAATTCGCACGTTGGGGTCGGCATCGCGTGTGGCTGCTACTACATACGACCGAACCGCGGGCCCAAAGGTCGAAAGTGACCGGACAGCATTGATACGAACATGTGGATGCGCGTCGGTGGTAAGGCGCTTCAGCACTTCCATTGCAGGCACGGCCAGTGAATCGCCTGCAACGTTCTTGACGAGGGTCCGGGCCGCCTCTGCCCGGGCGCGATGAGTCGCAACGCTGTTGTTGTAATAAGGGATTTCTGATTCAACAGGATTACACAGCCGGCACGTCGTTGCGACAGTCCTGTTTCCGGCCAGCGTAATCATGTCACGCGCGCCGGGAACTGCTCGTCCACGTGCAATTGCGTAGGAAGCAGCCCAGACGAGCGATGCATTCCGCGAGGCGAGATAAGGTCTCAACTCAGCGACGGGCAGTGGACGGAGCTTGGCTGCGGCAAGGAGCACCTGCGCCTTGATCATCGGCTCGATTGAATTGTCGGCGAGCGCTGAAAGAATTGCGGGACGCGCGGCCGAGCCAATAGTACCGAGCGCCCAGGCCGCGTTCATTCCTACGGCCGCCTGTTTCGAGAGCAGGATTCTTAGAGGTACTGCGGACGCTGAGTCACCGAGGAGCCCCAGTGCATACGCGGCATTCGAAACGACGTTAGCATCCCTGTCTGCCAGCGACGCACGCAAAATTGAAAGACCGGCGAGTCCGGCAGCACGTCCAACCTGACCGATCGCGAGCGCCGCGTTGGCGCGCAGTGCGGGGACTGTGGAGTTGAGTCCCTGTCGAACGAGGGCGGTGTCGAGAGTGCGTCCGTCGGTCATCTGAAGGAGTTTTGCCCAGAGACTCACCTGGGCCCTGGTCAACGATCCGGATGAGCCCTGTGCTCCGGCCTCGGCAGAAATGAGAAGCGCTGCGCAGAGCAGGAGAAAACTATTTCGACGCATTTGTAAGAAGCTCGCGTAGTTGAGTTGGGAGAGACGTCAGCCGACCTTCGTGCGTAATTGCGGCGAGAGTCGTGGCAGCAGAAACCAGGCGTGCGCCGGTGTCCGCATTGGTAATAAGATATTTGAATTCAACAGTGCGAGAACGAACATCTCCCAGCGAGGCCGTGACACGGACAAGGTCGTCGTAGCGCGCGGGCGCATGGTATCGAAGCGAGGCTTCGGTTACCGCAAGGCGGACACCATGATGCTCCACCTCGGAGTATGGAGCGCCCAGCTCACGCATCAACTCGGTCCTGCCGATTTCGCACCATATCAGGTAGTTGGAGTGATACACGACCTGCATCTGGTCGGTCTCTGCGTACCTGACTCGCACTTCTATGGAATGTTCGGGCGTAGGCATTAGGGCGAAATTGCCCGACGCGCGAATGTTTGTAAAGGTTGTCCGGCGGGGGTATTTTGGCATGTGCCAAAGCTCCCAGCATATATCATCTCCGATACACATCTCGGCGTCGCCTCGCCCGAAGTGGAGCGCAGTCTTTTGCGCTTCCTGAAGACCCTTCCCGGACGTGCCGGGACACTGATAATAAACGGCGATCTCTTCGATTTCTGGTTCGAGTGGAAGTCTGTGATTCCGCGCACAGGGTTCAGGGTGATAGCCGCGCTTGCCGATCTTCGCGAGAGTGGCGTCGGGATCCTCTGGGTTGCCGGAAACCATGATTGCTGGGGCGGTGAGGTTCTGCGCGAGGATGTCGGCGTCGAGTATTTCACGGACGCCTGGGATGGAAAAATTGGAGACTGGAATGTGCGCATCGAGCATGGGGATGGGCTGCGCGACCAGGAGGACCGCGGGTACAGAATGATCCGTCCGGTCATGCGAAACCAGCTTGCCATAAAGGTGCTTCGTGCGCTTCATCCCGATACAGCGACAAGAATTGCGATGGGAAGTTCTGGCGCGAGCCGCAGCTATCGCGCGCGCGACGGTGGCGAAGGACTCAGGCAAATCGCGCTTTCCCGCCTTGCAGCGGAATCATCAGTTGACCTTCTCGTGTACGGACACTCACACGTGGCCGCCCTCGAGCGATCCCCTACCGGCGGGATTTTCGGGAATGCGGGATCGTGGCTCGATGCCCCCACATATCTGGTGATCCGGGAATCGGTTGTAGAGCTGCGCCAGGCTGATGAATCAGCCGAGGGTAATCGTCTCAACTCGCTCGATCGCCGAGCCTAGAAATCGCTGTCCGATCATGAGGAATGTTTCCGGCGCGTCCGAGGCAATGAACCTGTAGCTGGCTCCACTCGTTCGCGTAGCGAGCAGATTCTGGTCGCGCAGCACGCGCGCAGTTTCCGCCGCTGTTTCTTCCGCGCTATCGATGAGACGCACTTCACGACCTACAGTCGTCCCGATTACCCGCTTGAGCAGTGGATAGTGCGTGCAACCCAGGACAAGTGTGTCAATGTGGGCGTCGCGAAGAGGCGTGAGATACTCACTGGCAACGAGAGACGTGGCTTCTGTCTCGAGCCACCCTT
>JACDDZ010000103.1 GCA_013816695.1 Gemmatimonadaceae bacterium | reverse complement strand
AATGGCCGCTGCCGCTCTCACCGCGTGCGCGGCAGGAAGCAATTCTGTACAATCCCCTGATTCTACTGTCGCACCGCGCCCCACCCTGGTAGTGCTGATCACCATTGACCAGTTCCGCGGCGACTACGTCCAGCGTTTCAGGCCTCAGTTAACCGGCGGGATTGGACGGCTGGTAAACGGCGGGTCATGGTTCACCAGCGCACACCACGACCATGCGATTACCGAAACAGCTCCCGGTCATGCATCGCTGCTCTCAGGCCGTTTTCCGAGATCCACAGGAATATCAAATAATCGCGCCGGCGTCGAAGATCCGGACTACCCGTTGATTGACGCGCTGCCAAGCGAATCTGGCGCGTCACCCGAACGCTTTCGCGGCACTGCCCTTTACGACTGGATGACCGCGAAGGACAGCAAGTCGCGCGCGCTCTCCATCTCGATGAAGGACCGCGCGGCGATTCTGCCGGTTGGAAAGGCAAATCAGAATGTTTTCTGGTATTCGCTTACTGGAAACTTTACGACGAGCAGATATTACGCGTCAAAGCTCCCGGACTGGATAAATCAGTTCAACGCGCGCGATCTTCCGCACCGCACCGCGGGGAGAAGCTGGACACTCATGTTGCCCGAATCTGCATATCCAGAACGTGACAGTGTTCCCGCTGAAGCCCGGGGGGCGGACTTTGTCTTTCCGCACGTGATTTCAACGGATAGCGTTGAGGCAGCCTCAGATGTGCGCCGGACACCTTTCCTGGATGAGATCACGCTCGCAGCGGCACTGGCCGGGGTAAACGCCCTTCGCATTGGGGAGGGCCCGCATCTCGATCTCCTGGCAGTTTCGCTTTCCGGCACCGACATCATCGGTCATCGCTATGGGCCGGACTCTCGCGAGATACACGATCAACTTCTCCGCGTTGACCGCGCAATCGGTGCATTCCTGGATTCACTCTACAAGATTCGCGACTCTTCTCATGTAGTCATCGTGGTAACCGGGGACCATGGCGTTGCGTCCCTGCCCGAACTCAACGTCGAACATTCAGTTCCGCCATCGGAGCGCGTTTCTATTGGAGGTGTGATCGATCTGGCGCGCCAGTATCTTCGGGATGCCCGAGTGGACACAACAGCAATCACTTTTGACGGGCTCACGGTTACGGCCGATCGATCCAAATTCCGTGGCGCCAGCATTGGCGCCGATGCGATTCTGGCAAGAGTTGCAGCCGCCTATCGCGCACTCCCGGGTGTTGCACGCGTTGATCGATTTTCGGATCTGTTGAAGGGCGACACGGTCGGCGATCCAATTGCGAGGCGTTGGTCGCACCAGTTCCGGCCCGGTGATATCGATCTCGCTGTCACGCTTACCCGGATGAGCATCGCGACGTTTTCCAATGCCGCAACGCATGGCTCGCCGTACGATTACGACAGCAATGTCCCTATCATTTTTTACGGGGCAGGGGTTCGCCCCGGAGTCAGCTCAGGCTTTGTCCGCACTGTCGACATTGCGCCGACACTCGCCGCCCTGCTCGGCATCAATCCTCTTGAGAAGCTTGACGGAGTCGTGCTTCAGCAGGCGTTGAAATAAGGCTACTTCTTATATTCGTCTGACCTCTTAAATCCACCGTCTTACCCGTTCCTTGTACTCGAGATATTCCTGGCCGAATTTCGCCGTCAGGTACCGCTCTTCCCGCCTTATTACATACAGATATATGACTATGAGAACGACCGGCAGAAGGAGGATTGAATATCCCCAGCTTACCAGCGCGCCCAGTCCGAGATAAATGAAACTCATCGCCACGTACATGGGATTACGGGTGAGCTGATAGGGGCCTGACTCAACTACCTGGGATGTGGGGCTTATTGGAAGTATTGCCGTCCCAGCGCGCTTGAATGTCCCGAAAGCCCAGAGCAGCATCAGCACTCCCAGAGCCAGAAAAAGAACGAAGTACGCGTACACTACCATGGGCGCGCCGATCACGTCGGGAACGTTGACCGGCGGAAAGATCCTCGACAGGGTGAACGCTGCAAGAAGCCCTATGACGTATATCAGGGGAGGAGGAAACCACACACCGGCGCTGTCCCTCTGCTCGTTCATCTCCATCACTTGGCTGGAACGACTGTGTTTGAATCGCGAAGAATCACCCAGTTGCCGTTTTCCTGCTTCCGAAATATCGACAGGCCATTTCCGCTCAGCTTCTTGGGCGCGCCGCCCGCTTCGGGGAACATCAGCACGTTGATCTTGTTCCACACGTACGCGAACTCGCCGAGAATCTTGATTTCCTGAATTTCAATGGTCGGCTGGACCTTCATGGTCCTCGGTCCGCTCTCGAAGGTCTTCGAAAACCCCTCGCGGCCCCGGAGCTCTCCGCCCGGTACGAGAAAAACAACATCCTCTGACATCAGCGGAAGGATGCGATTCAGGTCCCCGTCGAGCGTCGCCTCACTCCATTCGGCTATCAGGTCCCGAATCGCTTTCTCGTCGTCTGCGTCTGACATCAACCCGGCCTGGTTTAGGAAAAAACGGCGGTGCCCTGAAACCTGCCGAGAATGACGCGCACGTCAGCGGCAAGCCGGCGAAACTGCTCAGTCACCGGCTCAGGAATCGACACCTTACTGAAAAGAATTACGGCGAAAAGATCGCCCGAAGCGAGGGTGCCTCCGAAACCCAGTACTGACTGAATTCCGTAAGGAAGCACAAAATCAGATTGTGCAGGGATGTAGGGCGAGCCCTGCGCCACGGGAACGTAGAACACTCCATAGTTCCGGCCCTGAAGATCGCGAACCACGCGCTCGCCCGGGCGCACAACTTCGCGCACGTCCATGCCAAATTGCTTGATCAGCTGTGAAATCATTGGAGCCTCTTCGACCACCTCGGGACTTACAAGCGGTATCGCCTGGTGCCCGCGCGATCGGGTCCTCGAGTTCCACGCCTCCTCGTCGCCGGCGGTCGCCAGAAGTGTGAGACAGTTCATGTCATCCCGCGGTGTCAGCGGCGTGAGGGACTTGGCCGCGAAGCGCTTCAGCTGTAGTGGGAGCTCGCCAAAGGCGTGGGTCTTGTAGAAACGGACGAGCGCGCACGCGCGGTTTCCGCTCCCATCAACCAGTTGCTCGTAAAATAGTTTGGTGAGCACGCTTGCCGCGTCCTCCATCGTGTTCAGTCCGTCCGTGGCAGGACGAAGCGAGAGCCCCAACCTGAGCATGTCACCAAGACTGAAATTGCCGATTTCGTATTGAATTATGCTGCCCCAATTGAGTTTGGCCGACTGCCCGAACACTGCGCCGAGGTAGACGAGTCGTCAATCCGGCTAACGCTAAAAGCGGACCTGTCCGACTAGATTCAGGAAGTAAAATGACACTAATCTCACTTTCCAGCGTCGGAATAGAATTTGGCGCCAGCCGGATCTTCAAGGACATCACCCTCACCGTTGGCGAGGGCGATCGCTGGGGTATCCTGGGACGCAACGGGACCGGCAAGACAACTCTCTTCCGCATCATGCTCGGCGAGCAACAGCCCACCGAGGGTGCGGTAGCGCGTCGTCCCAATACACGTATGGCCGTCCTCGACCAGCATCGTGATTTCGGGAATGTGACTACAGTATGGGAAGCCGGTGCCGGCGAATTCGCGCACTTGCTCGCGCTGGAAAAGTCGCTCGGCGAGCAGGCAAATGCGTTGGCACACGCCACGGAAGCGACCATGGACAAGCTGCTTTCGCGCTATGACAAGGACCTGGAGCGGTTCGAGCGCGAGGGGGGCTACACGTTCGCCCCCAAGGTCGACGCAATTCTGGAAGGACTGGGCTTCGATGCTGCCAAAGCGAGAACACAGGAGCTCGAGCACCTAAGCGGCGGTGAGCGTGGACGTCTTGGGCTCGCGCGCCAACTGGCCAGCTCGGCTGACATGCTCCTGCTCGACGAGCCGACCAATCACCTCGACCTGGAAACAACCAAGTGGCTCGAGGATTACCTGATATCCAGCAATAAGACGATCGTTGTCATCAGCCACGACCGCGCATTCCTCGCGAACGTGGTCGATCATGTTCTCCACTTTGAAGCCGGAAGCGCCTTCGCATATACGGGTAGCTACGAATCGTTTGTGCAGCAGCGCGAGGAACGGCGGCTCACCCAGCAGCGCGCTTTCGAAAAGCAGTCGAAGGTCATCGCAGACAAGGAAGATTACATTCGCCGAAACCTCGCCGGACAGAATACACGGCAAGCCAAGGGTAAGCGAAAAATTCTTGCGCGCACTCCGCGCCTGAGTCCGCCTCCCGGCTCCGAAGGATCGATGGCGCTCTCGCTGGATTTCACAGAGCGGGGCGGCGACCAGGTCGTCGTGGCCAAGGACGTCGAGGTGGCAGTAGAAGAGCGCACGCTCATCGAGAATTTCACGGCTACGATTCAGCGCAATGAAGTCGTCGGTCTCATAGGTCCGAACGGAAGTGGAAAATCCACCTTCCTGCGGTCACTTGTCGGCGATCGCGAGCCCGCGGCGGGCGAGCTGCGAATGGGCGGTTCAACCATCTCTGCTTACTATCGGCAGGACATGGCGCAGGTGCCGACGGATCGGATGCTGTACGACATCATTCATGACATGAAGCCCGCGTGGGAACGCCGGATGGTGCAAGGCCACCTGGGCAGATTCGGATTTTCAGGCGACGAAGTTCAGCGTCGCGCTGACACACTCTCAGGTGGCGAGCGGGCGAGAGTTGCGCTGGCGATGATGGTTCTGTCGCGCGCGAACTTTCTGCTACTCGACGAACCTACAAATCACCTTGACGTTGAGAGCATCGAAGCGCTGGAAGACGCACTCACTGCCTATCAGGGCACCATCCTGCTCGTGAGTCACGATCGCGCGCTGCTGCGCGCGCTTACCACCCGCGTGTGGGTGCTGCACGAAAAGCACGTCACCGATTTTCCGGGTTCATTCGCCGAGTGGGAGGAAGTTGCGCAGGAGCGCGCCCACGCAGCTGCCGTCGCCGCTCAGGAGGAAGAATCATTGCGCCGCATGCACGAGAAGCAGGCGACCAGGAGAAATCAGCCGACTCAGGGCAAGGGTAAGGACAACAAGCACGCGGCGAAGCAAAAGGCGGAAGCTGCGGAAAAGAAAGTCGAGGATCTCGAAGCACGAGTGGCGGCAATCACTCACGAGCTTGAAGATCCGGCGCTCTACGTGAAATCTGACGGGGCAGGGCGTGCGATATCACTCGGAAAAGATCTCGACAGGCTTCGCAGGCAGCTTGACCGCGCGATTGAAGAATGGACCGCCGCGACCGAGGCTGTCGAGGCGAAGTAACGGAGCGGCGACGTTTACTGTTTTGGCGCGCCCTTCAACAGCCAAATATCCCCGCCGCGCGGTGCGGCCCGATCGAATAGAAGCCACATTCCATCTGGCGACCAGACGGGATAATCGATTCTCACTTGTGATTCCGGAAACTCAAACACCTTTACCGGTTCACCTGCGAGTGGATATGCCAACAGCGTCCTGTGTCCCCTCACATCCATTATCAGGTCACGTTTCGGTGACCAGGACATATGTGCGCCACTCGCCACATCGCGAAGCCGCTCGGCAATTCCATCTCCCACGCGCACCTTCATTGTCTGCACCTGGGTTCCGGATTCCGCCCGGAACAGGAAGTACTCTCCATCGTCGGTCCACCGAATGAAGTGTCCGCCTGCTCGCAGGTCACTCACCGAACGCTGATTACTGCCATCCGCGGACATCACCCATGCCTCGAGCCTGCCGAGTCTGTCCGACATGAACGCGATTTGTTTTCCGTCCGGCGAATAAAATGGATTCGTGTCCATGGCTCGGTCCTGCGTAAGCTGTGTCAGTTTTCCGGTCGCAACATCTGCAGTCCAGATGTCACTGTTGCCTGCGCGCGCTGAAAAGAAAGCGACCGTCGCCTGGTTGGGAGACCAGTTCGCCTGATAATCGCCACCCGTTCCAGTTGTCAGCTGCCGCTCGACGCCGGATTCGAGTTTCCTGATCCATATATTCATCTCGCCGCGCCTGTCCGAATTGAATGCCATCAGTTTACCGTCCGGAGACCAAGCGCCCCGGCTCTCGACGCGCGTCGTCTTGCTTACCGGTTGCGGGGCACCGGTCATGCTTCCCGTTGCCGGATTTACAGGCAAACGCCAGATGTCAGAGTCAAATGCGCGCAACGAGAACGCGATCGTTCCATCTCGAGCAATTGCAGGATTGATGTCATCACCTGCGCCAGTTGTGAACTGCTG